>NZ_QAIU01000020.1:0-2814 GCF_003061205.1 Pseudomonas sp. HMWF006 | reverse complement strand
TACGGCAACGTCAGCGGCAAACAGAAGGCCAAGGTCGATGCGAGCACCACGCAAGTATTCGGTGAAGCGGCGTATCGACTGCACCTGCAACCATTGTCACTGGAGCCGTTCGCCAACCTCGCGTATGTGCACCTGGACACCGAAGGCTTCAGGGAAAAGGGCAATGCGGCGGCACTGAAAAGCACCGGCGACCAGCGTGATGCGGTACTGAGCACCCTCGGTGTGCGCGTGCTGAAGACCTTCAACCTGTCGGCGCAGCAATCGCTGGACGTCAGCGGCCACCTCGGCTGGCAGCACAGCCTGAGCGCTATCGACTCCGGGCAGCACCTGCGTTTTGCCAGCGGCGGCACGCCGTATTCGGTGGAGAGCTCGGCACTGCTGCGCGATGCCGCATTGGTGGGCGTGCAGGCCGGCCTGGCGTTGAGCAAGGACGTGCGGGTGAACCTCGATTACACCGGACAACTGGCCAGCCGCGAAAAGAGTCATGGCGTTGGCTTGAGTTTGAACTGGCAGTTCTGACCGAGGGGAGGGACGCCAATCCCTGCAGGAGCTGCCGCAGGCTGCGCAAACACAGACCTGTGGCGAGGGGATTTATCCCCGTTCGGCTGCGCAGCAGTCGCAGACCCATACGACTCGGTTTGCCTCAAAGGTTGCAGGGGGCCGCTTAAATCCCCTCGCCACAAGGCAGCGCATGCATTCGAGATAAACGGATTTTTCGCAACATCACTAAGGAAGGTCGCTGGATGAATAACAACAATACCCCCGCGCAAACGGGTGGCCGCTTTGCCCTGAAAACCCTCACGTGCGCCGTGTTGTGCGCACTGACCAGTTGGGGCACCGCGCACGCGGCGCCCTACGTGGAAAACGGTCGCAAGGGTGATCCCTCTAGTTGGCGCAGCGCCGAATTCCAGGCCGACTGGGGCCTGGGTGCGATCGGTGCCGATTACGCCTATGCCGCCGGCTATACCGGCAAAGGCGTGAAGCTGGGCATTTTCGACCAGCCGGTGTACGCCGCGCATCCGGAGTTCTCCGGCAGCAACAAGGTGATCACCCTGGTCACGCGCGGGATCCGCGAATACACCGACCCGTACATTCCGGTGAAGGCGGGTGATGCGTTCCTGTACGACGGCTCGCCCTCGGTCGGCTCCGACGGCAAGCTCGGTGCCCACGGCACCCACGTCGGGGGTATCGCCGCTGGCAGTCGTGACGGCGGGCCGATGCACGGCGTAGCATTCGGCGCACAGATCATCAGCGCCGACAACGGCGATCCCGGCCCGGAAGACGGTATCGTCCGCGGTAACGACGGCGCGGTGTACAAGGCCGGTTGGGATGCGCTGATCGCCAGCGGCGCACGGATCATCAACAATAGCTGGGGCATCGGCATCACCGACCGTTTCGACCTCGGTGGCCGCGATCCGGCGTACCCGCACTTCACCGTCAACGACGCGCAATTGCAGTTCAACGAAATCCGCACACTGCTCGGCACCAAACCCGGCGGCGCCTACGACGGTGCAATCGCGGCGGCCCGCAGCGGTATCGTGACGATCTTCGCCGCCGGTAACGACTACAACCTCAACAACCCGGACGCCATCGCCGGCCTCGGCTATTTCGTCCCGGACATCGCGCCCAACTGGATCACCGTCGCTGCGTTGCAGAAGAACCCGGACCTGGCCAGCGCCAACCCGTACATCATGAGCACGTTCTCTTCGCGTTGCGGCTACACCGCGAGTTTCTGCGTCTCGGCGCCAGGCACGAAAATCTACAGCGCGATCATCGAAGGCACCAACGCCGACAACCTGACCACCGGTTACAAAAATTACAATGGCACCTCGATGGCCGCGCCACACGTGGCCGGCTCGATGGCGGTGCTGATGGAGCGCTTCCCGTACATGTCCGGCGACCAGGTCGCCACGGTGCTGCGCACCACCGCCACCGACCTCGGCGCACCGGGCATCGACGCCCTGTACGGCTGGGGCATGATCAACTTGCGCAAGGGCATCGACGGCCCGGCGATGTTCGTCACCGAGCAGGACATCCCCGAAGAGTTCCGCATTCAGGGGGCTTACGGCTCGGGTCAGTTCGTCGCTGATTTGCCGGGTATCGGCGCGATCATCGACAAGGGCAAGCCCACCGAGCGTGTCTGCACCGACATCACCTGCGGCCTCGACACCTGGCGCAACGATATTTCCGGTCATGGCGGTTTGACCAAGCAGGGCCTGGGCACTCTGGTGTTGACCGGCAACAACACCTACAGCGGCCCGACCCTGGTCAACCAGGGACGACTGGCGATCAACGGTTCGCTGCAATCGGCGGTGACCGTGAATGACGGCGGCGTCCTCGGCGGTAACGGCCATATTGGCGCGCTGTCGGTGAAAAGCGGCGGTACCGTGGCCCCCGGCAACTCCATCGGCACCTTGAACGTGGCCGGCGACGTGACCTTCGCCCCGGGCTCGACCTATGCCGTTGAACTGTCGCCGACCAGCAGCGACCAGATCATCGCCACTGGCAAAGCGGTGATTGAAGGCGCGACGGTGAGCATGTCCCTGGAAAACAGCCCGACCTTGCTGACCACCAGCGAAGTGCAAAGCCTGCTCGGCACCCGCTACAACATCCTGCAAGCAGCGGGCGGCATCGAAGGCCGCTTCGGTCAGGTATTGCCGGATTACGCGTTCCTCGGTGGCATTCTCGATTACTCGGCGGGCGGTATCCAACTGGCGGTCGGGCGCAACGAAGCCTCCTTCGCCAGCGTCGGCCTGACGCCGAACCAGCGTGCGGTCGGTGCTGCTGCCGAACGGCTGGGCGCGGGCAATGCGC
>NZ_QAIU01000158.1:0-22041 GCF_003061205.1 Pseudomonas sp. HMWF006 | reverse complement strand
GCCGATCAGGATCCGATAGCGCCACCCGGATAACATCAGCACCTGGCTCACAGGTTCAGCCTCTTGAACACCGGCTGCGGAATGGCCCGTATCAACCACATGACCCACTTCCAGAACCCCGGCACGTACAGGACCGCCTTCTTGCGTTCGATGCCCGCAATGATTCGGCGGGCCACCGCGTCCGGTTGCGCAACCAGAAGCCGGGGAAGCGCGAGCCCGGCGGTCATCGGGGTGTCGACAAAACCGGGTTTGAGGGTGATGACATGCACGCCAGACTTGAACAATCGAGCACGCAAGCCCTCGCAAAAGGCTGACACCGCCGCTTTGGCAGCTCCATACAGATAATTCGAGGGACGCCCGCGATCTCCGGCAACCGACGAAATGACCGCCAGGGTGCCGCCTTGCCGGACAGCCATTCGGTTAGCCAGCAACGTCAGCAGGGCGATCACCGAACCGGCGTTGTTGGCGAATGCTTCCATGGCCCGTTCAACGCTTTGTTCACACTCGTGTTGACTGGGCAAGGTGCCGTAGGCAATCAGGCAGATATCCACCGATTGCAGTGTCGCCAGGCATTGCTCGAGCATGACCGGATGCGCCGCAATATCGCAGGCATCCATCCAGAACGGCGTGGCCGCTGTCGCCCCTCGAACTTGCAGATCCGCGCAGATCTGCAGGAGCTTCTGCTGGTCCCTTGCGACCAGGAAAAACTCGCTCTGTTGCCCCGCCCATAACCGCGCGCAAGCCACGGCGATGGCCGATGTGGCCCCCACAATCAGTATTTTTTTCATCGGATAACTCGCTGCCAGAAACGTGAGATCAGGGCCGGGTCGCGCATCGCTTCCAATTGCTCCCAGGCGGGATAGGCCAGGCGAAAATCATTGCCGCTCATGTGCGCATCCTTGGCAGGGTACAAACGGCCACCCGCTTCCCGGACGATGGCATCGAGGCGCGGCAGGAGCGTTTGCGTCAGGGCGCTGTTCTGCGGGAAATCCAGAGCCAGTGACGTGCCCGGCATCGGAAATGACAGCCACCCCATTGACGGAATGTCGCCACAACGCTTGAGCACTGCGAGAAAGGAGCCGCTGCCACTGCGAGCAATATTCTTGAGCAACTCGGCCAAGGCCGCTTCTGCCACCGTTGCCGGCAATACGCATTGAAACTGCTGGAAGCCTTTGCGTCCGTAGATACGGTTCCAGTGCTCGATACGATCCAGTGGATAGAAAAACGGGCTGTAGGCGAGCCTCCGGGATTGTCTGTTCACGGGCTGCCGTTGCCAGTAATGACGGTTGAACAGTTTCAAGCTGAATGGATTGATCAGTGATACCGGTGGCCGGATCGGCACAGAGAGTGGATACGGCACTGCGGGCACAAGCGGTCCCGTTTGGCAATGATCGCCAGCGGTGAATACACCACGCCCTTGCGCACTGCCTTTGGCCAGACAATCGATCCACGCGACGCTGTATTCGTGCCGGGCATCCATTTCAGCCGATAGGGCAAAGAAATCAATCAGACAGTCAAAACGCACCCGTGTCGTGTCGATCAGACTGGACTGGATCCTGCGCAAACGGATGCTGACCCAGGTGATGACCCCCGTCAGCCCCATTCCTCCGATTGTGGCGGCAAACCACTGTGGGTTTTCCATAGGAGAGCAGACCATCGGCGGCTGCATCGATCGGTGCAGGCCGAAACTCATCACCGAATGAGCAAACGTACCGCAACGATGGTGATTCTTGCCGTGCACATCATTGGCCACCGCCCCGCCAAGGGTTACATGACGTGTACCGGGCGTGACTTGCAAGAACCAGCCGCGCGGGATGGCCAGTTGGAGAATCTCGCCCAGGGTCACTCCCGCTTCGGCGCAGATCTCACCGCTTTCCCAATCAGCGTCGATAAAGCGATTCAGCGGGCGTAACTGCAATACATGACCGCTGCCCGCCAGACAGCTGTCGCCATAACTGCGGCCATTACCGAACGGCAATGTGGTGCCATACGCCTCGATCAACCGGTGCCAGTGCGGCCCGACATCATCTTGCCAATGGCAGGGATGGCCGGTTTGTGGCGCAAGGGGATAATTGCCCCATGACGAGAGTGACAATGGCATTACCTCCTGTCGACAGCAAAAATCCAACGAGTACGTCAGTATTACTCGAGATAGTTGAGCTCAAATTGGCGATTCGGATATTCCGCACGAAACGCTGACAACACGACTTTGAGTTTTTCAGCAGATGCCGAGTCGACCGCATAGAGAGACACAGAATTTTCTGCCGAAGTTATATTCGGAACGGCCAATTTCAAAATGGCAACCTTTATAAAACTTGCCGGACGCTCACTGAACCACTCATCGTAAATAAAAGCGTATTTGACATCATGACGCTTCATCAGATCACCGATCCACAGCGAGTCTTTCTCCGTACGTTTCAATTGCAAGGCTTCATAACTGGCCAGGCCGGCGAGATCCAGAACATATTGATCAGTCGCCAATGAAACCAGCCCCAGATCATTAACCGCCACAGGTGCATTCAAACGAGCGGCAATCATTGACATCATGTATTGCTGATTATAGATATTGGCCGATGCCCATGGGGTGCTCAATGTTATATATAAAAGCCCAGTGAACGCCAAGGGCAAGCAGCTGAATACCGATACCATCCTTGCGCCACTGAGATGCCTGCTACAGGCTGCAAGAAAAAACAGGGCGACAAAAATCAGCCAATAAATCTCATATCGGCCGTACCACCCGGATTTGCCAAATACCGTATGAAGCAACGTTACGCTTAGCAGCAGCCATATCAGCGATGTTCTGCCAGCGTAAAAGGCGCAAAACATCAATACCGCGTAGATAACCCATCCGCCTTGCCTGCACTGCTCCAATACATGCTCACCCAAGGATGGCAGATCATGAATATCGCTCTTGGACAGTACTGAAGAGGGTAACCAATCAAGCCCCAGGCTTTTCAGAAAAAAACTGAAGGAGGCCAAGCTCAGCAGTATTGCAATAGCGCAATACAAGGAGTTTCTGCGTTCACCCTTTATCCACATATAAACTAATGTCGGCAATGAAATGGCCAACCCCTCATAACGTACCAGTGGCAACATAAAAATCGCCAGATAGAGCACATTCGAAACTTTTATCTCTGGTAAAAACTCCCTGCGCACAATACCAGCGGCGACAAAAGCCGTAAGACATACTTGCAGACTATGCTCCATCCCATTGAATATCAGCCCATAAATATTAATTGAAAAAAACAGCCCACACGTGATCACTACCGGAAACTGACAACCAGCATCTTTCAGCAACTTTAAAACCAACAAAAATGTCAAAAATGCAAACACAACATTCAGCACCAGCGGTGCATAAAATAAGGCGTCACCTAAAATCGAGAACGGCGCCAGCAGGAATGGCCAGACAATACTTGATGACGGTGCGGAATACTCTTCAAGATTTATCCCGTAATGCCCACCCCAAATATTTTTGGCCATTTTCATATGAATATAGGGATCATCCAGCGTGTAAATCATCACGCCATGGTTCATCGCCAATATCGAAAAAAACAACACACCGATCGGCACCCAGAAAACCAATAACGCAGCCCATAACTCCGAGGAGCTCAAGACTGATTTTCCGCAGGTATTTGCAATGTTTATCTCACTCATATTCGAACTCCCTCTCGAATCAACGGCCATTAAGCAGTTTCACACCGCCACCCAGAAAATCAGGCAGAACACCGCGCCCATCGCCAGACTCAAGTGATCACGCAGTGCGAAGACCACGGGGTCGTCGTTCATGCGGCCGCGGTGGGTCAGCAGCCAGATCCGGGTGATCCACAGCAACAGCACCGGGCATGCAAGCCAGATCCACCGGGGATGCGCATACAGCGCTGTCGTCACGCTGTCCTGGATGTAAAGCGCCAGGACAATGACAGCGAGGTAACCGGATGCAGCGCCCAAAGAGGAGAGCATCGCCAGATCGGCAGGAAAGTAATCCCGTCCACCGGTTTTCCCGGTGATGCCGCTGTGCAGCGCCAGCAACAGTTCGGCATAGCGCTTGACCAGCGCCAGGCTCAAAAACATGAACATGGCAAAGGCCAGCATCCAGCCCGTAAGTTCCAACTCGAAAGCGGCGCCACCGGCGATGATGCGCAGCGTGTAAAGGAGCGCCAGGGCAATCACGTCGAGCGCCATCAGACGCTTGAGCCACAGCGAATAAACCAGCGTCAGCACGTAATAACAGGCGAGCACCGCAACGAATTGATGAGGCAGGCACAACCAGGCGCCCGTGAAGGCCACCAGCAACAGCAGAGGAAAAGTCAGCAGTCCGGATTTGATCGACAACGCTCCACTGGCGAAGGGTCGATGACGTTTGGTGGGATGCTTGCGATCATCGGCGAGGTCGAGCAGGTCGTTCAGCACATAGACGCCCGACGCACACAAGCCGAAAAACACGAATGCCAGCACGCCGTGCCACAGCAGCAGCGGGTTGACCAGTTGATGCGCGGCGAGCAGAGGGATAAAAATCAGCGCGTTCTTCACCCATTGATGAATGCGCAAGGCTTTGTAGACACTTTTGAAGTTCGTGGTGTCCGGGCGAACCACCTGGACAGCGTTGCCCAGATGCCGAGTGGCACGTTCGACACCCGGTAACGGATTGACCACAAAAGCTTGTCTGGCCGAACGCCAGACCGGCAGGTCATCCAAGGAGTTACCGACGTAGTCGAACCCTCTTTCGCCATACAGCGTCACCAGCGCATTACGCTTATGCGCCCCCGACAGGTTGCGCTCGAGGGTCGTCCCGAGCACCTCGTCAAACACTTTCAGGTGTCCGGCAATGCGTACTGCCAACGTGTAATGACTCGCCGTGGCCAGGACAATCTTCCGGCCGCCGTTGCGCTGCGCCTCAATCATCCAGAGCACATCAGGATCGTAGGGCAAGGAGGTGACGTCGATGTCCGTCGCTTGTGCCAGACGTTCTTTCAGGTACGCCTTGCCATGCCAGAGCCAGGCTAAAGGTTTCAGACATTGCAAAGGTTTGGTGCGAATAAAGGACACAACACATTCGAACAAAAGATCGGATTTGAGGAGCGTTCCGTCCAGATCAACCACGAAGGGCGTGGAAGCTGCACAGGATGCTGTCGTCGGGGTGAAATCAGGCATTGATACATTCATGACTGATGCCCCCGAAACAACACAAACCGGAAAAAACAGTACCCTGCCAGCAAATGGACCAGGGTAAACACCCCCACAGTCAACAACCCCGGCAAATTGCGCGCATCGGCGAACGTGCCCACGGCAAAACTGAATGCGCCCATCACGCCAATAAAAAGCAGATAAACGCCCACCGATGTCCGACTGTCGAAGGTGTACAACATGTTCACGTAAAACGAGAACGCTGCCGCCACACAAAACCCGGCGAAGTTGCTGGCTGCCTGAGTCAGTTCGAGGGCACTGCACAGGATGAAAAAAATCTGCCAATGGATCAATCCATCGGCGATACCGGTCACCATCAATGCAGAGACTCCTTTCATTCCGTACTCCTTGCCCTTGCTTCTCTTGCCGAGGTTTCAAGCTAGGGCATGACGGGGTGACCGGTCTACTGTCAGAAATTACAGGTGGCGGCACCATTCCGACGGGCGGGCATGCCTTCTTCTACCAGTGGCCATGAACACCGGGCGGCGTGCATGAACAACGGATTGATGGCGCGAAAGAGGTTCTGGAGGGCGAGCTTTTGAAGCTGAGCGTGCCGTGTTCAGAATCAGAGCCTTTGGCAACGACTGAAGGCGGCGCCCTGCCTGACCATGCTTTCAGGCTGTACGACATAAAGCCTCAACTGCAGCTCTCCGGCGTCTTGCAACAGTAAACACTCCCAGTTATCGGGAACCGTTTCGGCCTGTTCATCCGTGTCCCGGGAGGTCACCCACCACACCCTGTGAAACTGGCGTGGCAATGCCGACAGGTCCTCGAGAAACAACTGATCGCGGTACGGGTAGATCAACGTGGATGAACCGTAACCATTGGGACGGTTGTCAGTCGTGTTGTCCCATGCTGGCTGATACAACAGTGGCTGGATGCCGCGCCGGCTGTAATAGGCAACGCTGTAATACCAATACCCACCGTTGACAACAATCGTATCGCCAGCCCTGGACCGCTCATTGATGCTGCCGACGATCTGATCCAGCGGGTACCGGATTTCATTACGCGTACCATTCAGATCATCCTGCCGGGTGTACATCGTGTTCAAGCCAAGGCATTCAAGCCCCAGGATTAACACCACCATAGCGCCTGCCAGCATCGGGGTTCGACGCGCCATCCTGGCCACCGCCAGCGCAAGCAGCATGACCACGCCGATGGCGCTAAAGGCCACATAACGCTCGATGAAAATCGGCAGCTTGAAGGACACCAGGAAGACTGCGAGCACAGGAAAAAAACTGAAGATAAACAACAGCAGGCCCAACCTGAGCCGGCTCCGGTCCCGGCATGCCACCCACAATGCCAGGGCCACCACCAGCAACGGTAGCAACAGGTAAACCGGTGTACTCAGTTCGGTCCGCGCCTTGAGGGTGAAAAACCGCCAGAGCGCCGACGGCAGGGTGTAGGCCGTCAATCCGGGGATCCAGAAGATTTCACCGCCGGTCTTGAACGCCTCGTTATGGATAATCACTTCATCCGTCAGGCTGAACAACCAGGGAATATAGGCAACAGTGACCACCAGACAAGCGATCCATAGCTTCGCTCGAGTGAGCACATGCAGCCTTCTATCCGCCTGGAACCTCAAAGCGATGAGATAAATGAAATGCGCCAGTACGCACAGGATCGACAAGTAGTGGGTATACAGCGCTGCGATCACCAGCAACGCGTAAATCACCAGGTACCGGTCACGGGCGCCGCGCAGCCAATACACCAACGCAAGGGTCGCGCCCAGTAACCAGACCGCCTCCAGCGAATACATACGCGCCTCCTGGCTATAACGCACGGAGATCGGCAACAAGGCCATGAACAATCCCGTCATTACCGCCAGCCGCGGACGACTGATGAAGCGCATCAACCTCATACCCAGCGCCACCGCAACAACCCCCGCTACCGCACTCATCGCACGAAGCGCCTGCACGCTGTCGCCAAACATCTGGATCCATAAGTGAAGCAAAAGGAAATACAGCGGGGGGTGAACCTCATGCCCCATGTGGAACCAGATCGCTGACGGCGACTGGACGCTCACCAGCGCAGAAAACGCCTCATCGGTCCACAAATACGGAATACCGATGTCATGGAATCGAAGCAGGATCGAGAGCAGCAGAATCAATCCGGACGAGATCATCAACCATCGGGATTCGATCCCACGATTGCTCGATCCTTGAGTGAACGCGGGCATACAGACTCCCTGTTAGTGAGCACGGCAGATGTGCTCAACACTAAGAGCCTGTTCCTGACACCGTCTACTGTAAGAACTAACAGGTGCGCGTCACCACCCTGCAAAAACCCCGGCCATTGGACCGGGGTTTCGGGCATTTCAGGTGGCAGGTTTACGACACCGAACGTACCGCGCCCTGCGACTCACCGGTCGGCTGCAACTTGAACACGTAGAACAACACTGTCAGCAGCATCAGGAACGCTGGCCCCACATACAGCGCCACGCGCGTATCCGGGAAGTACGCCATCAGGCCGACCACCAGCACCAGGAAAGCCAGGGCGAAGTACGAGCTGACCGGATATAGCCACATCTTGTATTTCAGGCCGGCGCGCTCGCTAGCGCTCAGGCCTTTGCGGAATTTCAGTTGCGCCAGCAGGATCATCACCCAGGTCCAGATCGCACCGAAGGTGGCGATCGAGGTCACCCAGACAAAGACTTTTTCCGGCACCAGGTAGTTGAGCAGCACGCCCAACAGCAACGCGCCGATCGACAGCAGCAACGCACGGCGCGGCACACCGTTGTTCGACGTCTTGGCGAAACCGGCCGGGGCCTGACCGTTTTGCGCCAGGCTGTAGAGCATGCGCCCGGTGCTGAAGATGCCGCCGTTGCACGACGACAGTGCGGCGGTGATCACTACGAAGTTGATGATGCCGGCAGCGGTTTTGATGCCCAGGCGTTCGAAGGTCATCACGAAGGGGCTGCCCTGGGTGCCGATTTCGTTCCACGGGTAGATCGACAGGATCACGAACAACGCGCCGACGTAGAACAGCAGAATGCGCCAGAACACCGAGCCGATTGCGTTCGGGATGGTCTTCTGCGGGTTGCGCGCTTCACCGGCAGTCAGGCCGATCATCTCGACACCGAGGTAGGCGAACATGACCATCTGCAGGGACATCAGCACCCCGGTCACGCCGTTGGGCATGAAGCCACCGTGGGCCCACAGGTTGGAAATCCCCAGCGCCACGCCGTCGTTACCAAAACCGAAGGCAATGATGCCGACGCCACCAATCACCATGGCGATGATGGTGACGATTTTGATCAGGGCGAACCAGAACTCGAATTCACCGAAGGCCTTGACCGCGATCAGGTTGATCGAGCCCATGCTGAGCAGTGCCGCGAGGGCCCAGATCCAGCGCGGCACATCGGGGAACCAGATGCCCATGTACACGGCGACGGCAGTGATTTCCGCAACGCAGGTCACCAGCCACAGGAACCAGTAGTTCCAGCCGGTCAGAAAACCTGCCAGTGGACCGAGATAGTCCTGGGCGTAGCGGCTGAACGAACCGGCCACCGGGTTGTGTACGGCCATTTCGCCGAGGGCGCGCATGATCACCAGGATCGCCAGACCGCCGAGAATGTAGGACAGCATGATTGCCGGGCCGGCCATTTCAATGGCCTTGGCCGAACCCAGGAACAGACCGACGCCGATACAGGCACCGAGCGCCATCAGGCGAATATGCCGTTCGCCGAGTTCGCGTTTGAGCGGACCGCCCTGAGCGGTTTCGCCGTGAGGCAGGTGATTGCCAACTGGCATAGGGGTGCAACCTCGTCTTGTTATTGGATATGACCACCGAGTGTCGAAGCATCGGCCGATAGGCCCTGGCTTGCATTAAACCGCGCCTGCCTCGTGGGCAAACGCGTCTTGTAGGACAAAACCTGCAAGATCAGCGGGGCGTGCAGTATAAAAAGCCTTGGGCAGGTGTTTTCACTCTATAAACCACAACATTTAGCGACAACTCTCGGCAAAAGCCCGGTTTGCGGAGAGGCATTCCCTGCTCGACGCCGGAAAATCCGCCACTAAAAATGGCGCCGAGTATTGCACAGCAATGGTGCAGCGTCATGCCCCTGCCTTACCGCATTTGATCTACCGAGCTCTCTAGCTCAATGGTCCTGAAGCCTCCCCCGTGTGGCGAGGGGATTTATCCCCGTTCGGCTGCGCAGCAGTCGTAAAAGCCGAACACGCGGTTGTGCAGGTGAATATCAGTGCATGGATTTGGGGCCGCTTCGCGGCCCAACGGGGATAAATCCCCTCGCCACAGATCCCCGCTTCAGCTGAGACAAATCCTTCATCTCATATGAATTCTTCAGCCGCTGAGACTTCACCCGATTCAGAAATTTCACTCAGCCATTGCAGCCACCAATCGAGCCTTCAGGCACTAGCCTTGGGAAATCCGATGAACGAATGCAAGGATGCCAACGTGCCAGTCAAACCCCAATCCCACCGCCTGCGCCAGGGTCGATGCTCAGAAAACGGTCGCGCCTACCTCATCACCTCGGTTGTACACAAACGCCAACCCGTATTTTCAGACTGGCAGACAGGCCGATTATTGGTTGCAGAACTGCGTCGGGCGCATGAACAAAGGGTCGTGGAGTCCATCGCCTGGGTTGTGATGCCTGATCATTTCCATTGGTTGATGCAACTGCAACACGGCTCACTTGGCGAAGTCGTTGGCAGCGTCAAGGCGCGCTGCACTCAAGCCGTCAATCAAAAGACGGGACGACGTGGGCCATTGTGGCAAACCGGCTACCATGACCGCGCCATTCGTGACGGCGAGGACTTGAAGCCCTTCGCCCGCTATATCATTGCCAACCCCCTGCGTGCCGGGCTGGTCGAGAAGATGGGCGACTATCCGCTCTGGGATGCCTGCTGGATCTGAACGGAACAGTTCCTGCTGCACTGCGACTCATTGTGGCGAGGGGATTTATCCCCGTTCGGCTGCGCAGCAGTCGTAAAAGCCGAACACGCGGTTGTGCAGGTGAATATCAGTGCTGGATTTGGGGCCGCTTCGCGGCCCAACGGGGATAAATCCCCTCGCCACACACCATCAGACTGATTCCCATCGAATCATTCGTGTTTAGGACTGAGATAAATACCAAGGGGAACGTGAGATAAACCTGGGCCAATCCGGGATAGGCTGGCACAGGTTGGGATGGTTTGTGAAATTCAGTTGCAGCCAGTGCAATAGAAAACGCCCCGCTCAGTCGTCAGTAAGCGGGGCAAACATATCAACCTGACGCCGCGCTATTTCGTCCTTTCGAACCGCCTTGACGATCTTGTAGATCCACTGAAGCGACACTGCGTACTTGCGCGCCAGCTCGCTGTGGTTAGTGCCATTGAAATCATCGTAGATCTGGCGATCACGGCGGCTCAACTTAACCGACAGCCCCATCGGAAAATACAGGTTCTGGCCGCCCCAGTGCGCCGCCATGCGGTCAGAAACTTCCTGAGCCACATGGCGAGCGGCGGCTTCCTCCATCGCCACCAGCTCAACGAGCGCCACCGCGATATGCTCTGTGAGATCCGTCAGCAGTTCGGGGCCTTTGCTTCTGAACTCAGTCATACGCCCTCCCTTACAGCGGCCGGGGCCACTTCGATACGTTGCTGCCATTGCTTCAGGTTCTCTATGACGCGGCTTGCCTGCGAAGCTTTGAGCCATTGCAATGCGGCAACGCCTGTCATATTCATGACGAACTTTGCAAGCGCCTCCTCGGACGGGTCGCGCACCGCGCCAAGGCCGTGAAGGGTCAGCCACATCGACCGGATCTTCCTCGATTGCCCGTCGGCCGCCTTCGGACGCTGCGGCGCCTTTTTTGGACGAACCTTGAAGCCGCGCAGCTTGAGCTGTTCCAAAACCCGATTTAGGTTTGGAACGCTCAAGTCAGCCGAGGACGTTGCTCCGTCCAATCCCGTCATACCGGCCAACATCAGGCGGAACGTGTCGTCATCCATGCGCAACTCGCGCCGGGCAACGTGAATCAGCTTGATCAAAGGCAGGCGGGCTGGATTGGCAGGTGCTTTCTTCACTGGGCACCCCCTGACCGTGCCCGCACGTTGGTCTGGCGATCATTACGGGAGGCGTAGAGCCGCTGCCGGGCTTCGCTGCATTTTATGTGGTTCCCTGCAACGCGAGGCCGCTGGCACTGATCGCAGATCCCTTGGAACTCCAATACGCCGGACGTGAGTTTGCCTGTGCTTGTAGAGGACATCTTCACAGCTCCTCAGAAAGTGGGAAAACCGCCAATGGGAACTTGCGGAACAGGTCTAGCGCTGTTTTCACGCCAGCCTGAAACCCTTTCCGTTCGTCCCCAACCAGTTCGGAATAGCTGCCGTCCGGGAGTCGAAGCTGGAGACCGACGTCGTCCATAGCGTCAACAATCATTTCCAACTTTTGAATCCGAATCGCATGCCACTCCTGCAGCGAACTGATGATCTCCACAACGTCTGAATCGTAAACATCTGCCTGTAGTTGTTGAGTCATGTCACACCCCCGCCAAATCAAGTGGGATGGCTTCGTAACGGTCGGTATCGCCAACGCGCTTGTAAAAGCGGATATAGCTGCGGCTGCCCGCGACCTGGATCGCATCGCCGATTGCCTCCATCGCCTTTTTCCAGCGCGGGTCATCAATGTCATGGCGGCGCAGCGACAGGATTCGGGCGGTACGCAGCTCCCCGTTGCGGTCGGCTCGGAATGCGTCATTGATCAACACTTTGACGCCGGGGTGGGAGTTGGCCGTCCATTCATGCGCGCACTCATCAAGCAGCGCCTTGGCTGACTGAAGGTGTTCGTTGAATTCGATCTGATCCTGGTTGGCGCGCATCAGCTTGTAGCGCCCGTCGAAGCTGATCAGGGTCAGATTGCCCTTCGTGCCACGCGAGACAACGCCGTACTGCTCTTTGCTGATCTGCTGCAGCGCGTCAATTTCACCGAAAACATACGCTTTGAACTTGAGCAACATCGCGCTGATGGCCATGGCCTGGTCAACGGCTTCGATCACCACCCTGTCGCGCAGCAGATCCGTAGGCTTGATCGAAGCCTCGGGCACCATGCGGCCGAGGGCGTCGACGCGGTAGCCCGGCGGTATTTGCAGAGCATCATTATTGGTCATTGGTTTTACCCTCCAGAAGTTGGCGCAGCTGTTCCGCAGCCAGCCGGCAAGTTTCATCAGCGCCCAAGCCGCCGACCTGTACGACCACGCGCTCAACGCCGCCTGATTTGTCGGTCACAGTCACCAGCCAATCACTGATCCGGTTGTAGCCAATTTCCAGCCACAGGAATGGCATCACGGCGTGCGCCTGGTCGAAGGCGTCCAACAGTTCGGCCTGACGTACGACGCGTTCGCCGGTTCGAATGTCCAGAGCGATCAATGCGCGGCGAAGATGCCGGCCGGCATCGTAAAACCGGCTTTCAGCTATGGCGGCGCTGGCCCCCGACAGATGCTCGGCCGGCGCGGACGGACGGTGCACGTGCTCAAGCACCGTTGAAACGTGCTTCATTGCGTCTGCCCAGGACATGGTCGGCAATTCCGTCCAAACGGCGTCTTGCAATGCCTCAATCGAGGCGTTCAGTGACTGGCTCATTTGTCCTGCTCCTTGACCAAGGTGAACCAGACAACCCCGACGCCCCGAATTGATGCCGTGCTGCGCGCAAGCCGCCCCTCGACGTTGCAGCGCATACTGCGAAGCTCATGCCCAAAGCGCCGCGCCAGAAGTTCGAGGCTGTCGGGGTCAACAAAAATCTTGTTGTCCGCAAGATCCAACGCCTTGATCACAATTCCGGCATCACGCATGTCGCGGGTCAGATCGTTGAAGGTGGCCAGCTTTTTCGGGAATTCCTCGGTGAGGATGCTGAGCGGCTGAGCTGGGGCCAGAGGTACCAGATGTAGGGCGGCCATCTCACACCCCCTTAACTACGTCAGCGGTGACAATTGGCACGCCGAGTTGGGCGGCCAGATTCATCGCCGCGATCATCAGGTTGCCGATGGCCAGCGGGTACAGCAGCGACACCGTTTCATCACGGCCGCCGCTACGCTTTGGCTGAGACAGGCGCGCCGCGATAGCCTGAATGCCGCTTTCGTCGATGACTTCGGCGAGCGGTTTGCCGGCCCGGTCAAAGCGGAATTTCAGAAACTCTTCCAGCCGGGAGGTTTCAATCGGCGTGAGCGTCACCCGCTCGCAGCGCTGAACAACTTCGCGTACGTCAGCGTTGCGTTCGCTCAACTTCACGCCCAGTTCGGGCTGGCCAATCATGATAATGCTCACCAGTTTGGTGAACCCGACCTCCAGCTCAAGGATGCGCTTGAGGTGCTTGAGCGTGGGAATCGGCAGACTGTGGGCTTCTTCGATGACCAGGCAGTGGCGGTAGCCGGCGGCGTGGGATTCCTTCAACGCTTTGTGCAATTGAGCGAACCGCGCCTCGGGGCTGCTCTTGGGTTTGGCCAGCGGCGCAACGGCGGCCATCATCGATTCGGCAATGTGCGTGCTTTTCAGGGATTTACCTTTGGTGTCGTTGTCCTCAGACGCCAGCACGTAGGGTTCGATGATGATTACCGGGTCGTTGTTTTCGGCGATGCGGTTCACCAGGTCGCGGCGAAGCGTACTTTTGCCCGCGCCCGATTCCCCCTCGACCGCGAGGAAGCCGCCGTGGCGGGCAGTCTGGTACATCACCTCCCGAACATAGCGAATATCCGGGCTGACCCACATGTCCTGAGCGCACTGCAACTCTTCGAACGGGTCGCGGAACAGGCTGAATGCTTTGCGGGTATTTGGCTGAATGGTCTGTTTTGGCAGTAACATAGGTTCGTCCTCCCCGGACGGCTCTTTCATAAGGGCCGGATCTGCCGTGTTGGCGCACGGCAGATCCACTTCTTCAAATGCGTTGGCAATATCGGCGTCATTGGCGCCGGATTTCGTCAGGAATTTGCGGATACGCTTCTGCAATTCGGCGCTGTCCAGACTTCGCGGCCATTGGCCGTGGTTCAGCAACTGGGCGACGGTAGCGGCGCTCAGACTCAGAGACTCCGCAAGCGCAGCCTGTGGACGTCCCACGTCTTGCAGAATTTGTTTAAGTTTCAACATCACTCACCTCCAACCGCTGCCAGCTTTAGGCTGAACGGTTTGCGCATGACCTCAACAGGCCGTTTCAGCTCCGCCTCAACGGCGTCGAGCTGCTCTTCAGGAACTCCTTCCGGGTAACGTTGCTGCAGCCAAACAAACGTGTCGGCCGTCCAGAGGTTGCCCAGGCGCGGGCGCAGAAGCTTGGCGGCTTCGACGTGGCTGAGTGGGACAAGCTCGACAGTTGGGGCGTTGACGTTGAGGCTAATGCCGCGCCGTGGCATATAGGCCGGCAGCACGGTGTCGTTAACGTGTTTGTGCGGATCGATCAGGCCGCCGAACGGAACGGCCTTGGCCTTGCGTGCCGCTTCGGCGTCCGCCTGATTGGTGGTGCCAGTTGCGATCTGTTCCAGCACCTTGCGCGACAGTTGGGCCGGCGTCTCGGCGTGGCGCTTGTACGTTTCGCCGATGGTCGCTGAGGTTTCGGCGAACCCGAACTCATCCACCCCGATTCGCTCGACGACGTGGTAGTTCTCGCGGCCATCGGCCCCGATCAACACGGCAATAGCCGTGTCTTTGTCGCGCCAGCAGTTGCGGGTGATCAGCAGTTTTTCGCCCACCATCACCTCGGGCACAGAGCTGACATCGAACTGAGCGCCACGGAACGAAACTCGCAGCAGGTTGCTGACTTTGCGGTACTCCGGCGTGCTGACGGCCAGCTCTCTACAAACCTCTACGCTTGGCGCAAGGCGCAGTTGTTCCTGCCGGATCAACTGCCAGACGCCGTACCGGGTACGCCGGGTGCGGGTATGGATAGAAGTCGCGTTGAAGTACCGCATCCACTGGCCGGCCCACGCGTTGATCTGCTCAAGACTTTCCGCCGCCTGAAACTTGAGCGCGCTTTCGAATTCCCGCTCGACGATGTTGTGGGCCTGTTCAACTTGGCCCTTCGCCCGAGCGTTGCCGACCTGGTTGATGATCAGGTCAATGGACATGGCGCGGCAGAGGTTACGGAAAATACCGCTGGTCATGGCCGCGCCGGGGTCGGTCATCAGCATCCACGGCACGCCGTGGAACGGGTCAGATTCGCCGCGCTTCTGCATTGCGTTGATCAGGACATTGCACAGGTTCTCTGCCGATTCGGCGCCGAGGACGTACTCGACGTACAACGTGCCGCTGGTGTGGTCTGTAATCACATAGCGCCACAGCCGCTGACGTTCGATCTTTTTCAGGTTGCCGGGCTTGCCGTCGTAGAACTCGGCCTTGTTCATCACCCGCGCCCCGTCATCGGCCAGGTAGAACTGAGTCGAGATCGACGCATCCACCTGCCAAACGTGGTTGGGGTGCTTGCTGGCCAGCGACACCGCCGGGGCGTCGTGCAACAACTGCTCGGGGTGTAACTTGTAGGCGCGTAGAGCCCGGCTGATCGCGCCGCTGGTCAACGGGCGGAACACGCCCGTTTGTTCATCCACGCGGCCGGCCACGATCATGTTGTTGCTGCGTAGCCGTTCCACGGCCCGCTCGATGGTGGACAACTGTTTGTTGTTGGCGCGGATCGACTCCAGCAACACCGCCGATATCTTCCGGGCTTCCTCAATCGGCAGCGCGCTGCATCCGGCGTCGTTGCGGCGCTTACGGGGCTTTGCCACACGAATCTCCTTCAGCTTGCGCTGCAAGGTTTGAAGGGACACACCCAGCTCGGCCGCGCCCGCCTGGTAAACGGCGGTACGCTGGCCGTGCGGGGCGTTCTCGGCGCGTTGGGCGATTTGGGCCAACTGCTGGATTTGTACCGGGTTCATGGCTTAAGCCTCGGGCGCCGTCATCCACACCGGGGCGCTGCCTTCGGCGTGTTCGGGGAGGTTGAATTCGCTGCGGACGGTGGCGAGGGTGACTTCTAATTGCCGGATCAGATCCGCCTGATATCCTCGGTGGTCTGCCCCGTTTGCGGCGCCGTGTTCGGCCATTTGAGCGAATCCGTCACGCAATTCGCCGAGGATCTTGGCCTCGATCTCAAACTGTATGCCTACGACTTCGGCGCGCAAATCTTTGATGACATCGTCCGGCGTAGCGGCTTGGATGCGTTTGCGGTTTTTCTCCAGCTCCTGCTTGGCGCTATCCAGCTCTTTGGTTTTCTTCGCCATGACTTCGCCTTGGGCTTCGTAGTCGGCGTTGACGTCATCGAGGCGCTGAGTCAGCGCCTCTTTTTCTTTGGCGTGTTTGGCAATGACCTCTTCTGCAAGGTCTAGAAACGCTTCTTTATCGCCGGCCTTCGCCACCTCAATCAGCGCGGCTTGCTCGTCTTGTGGAAGGCGGCGGTACTGGCGCAGTTCGCGGTAACCGATGCCCATGCGTGACATCGAATCGAGCGCGGCTTCGCCGAGGGTACGAAGGTTGGCAATGTCTTCATCGACCTGCTGGCGCGAACGGCCAAGCAACGAGCAGAACTCGTCCCAAGTGCCCGCGAATTGCTGACCGTCAGCAGTTTTCTTTCCGCTCAAACCCCGATAAAGCTTGGTTTCCTTGACGAAGGCGAGTTTAGAAGTGCTGACCGTCAGCGAAAATTTTGCAAAGGATTCGGCCATCTGTGCTTGGCCGAGAAGCTGATTGACGAGGTCGCGTTCGTCGCTATGCGATGCCTGGAGCGAGGCCATTGCGTTCTGATTCGCGGTCAACATTTCGCCATCCAGAACAGGCAGTTCCGGGCTGTCTACGGGTTGAGTTTTGGTACGTGCCATGGGGTTCTCCTTAGATCTGCGAGCCAGCGGCGACCCGCTGAGTGATTTCATTCATTCGGCGATTCACGCCAGCCATGTGCTCGACGTGTGCCTGAGCGATTTGCAGCATTACGATGGAATGGGCAAAGCGGCCGTTGTCGAGCTTCACCGCAAGGCCTTCCTCGATCAGCACCTGCATCGCCCGAGTGACGTTGCTCGGGCTATCACCGGCTATCTGAGCCAGCTCGGCGTTGCTGAGTCCGGTGATCGTGTGGCCTTTCAATGCTTTTAGAACGCGCAGCACGCGGCCCGCGCTGGATGCGGTGCGGGTCATGGCCGCTCCTCCAGTTCAAGTTGTGGTGTTTGGGTTTGGCTGACGTTGCCCCGATGCCAGGCGAGGCCTTCCATTGCGGCCTGTATAGCTGCCAAGGTCTCATCGGCGTCGCAGTTCTTCGCGTAGAAAGCCAACAACTTGCCCGCTGCTGTGGTGAGTACTTCCTGCAGGGCCTGCGTGTCCTGCGCGGTGCAGTTCCGGCCTGTGGGGATAGCAATGGTCAACTGCCCGGCGCTGGCGGCAATCCAGCGGGTGACGTAATCGCAGCCGCAAGCACGTTCATAGGGCCGGATCAGGTTGGCCGGCATGCGGCCAGTTTGTAACCATTTGTAGACCGACCAATGATCCGCAACGCCCATTTCATCAGCGATCCGATCCACGCTTTTGTTTTGGATTTCCTTGGCGAAGTCCTTGCAAAGCTCCAGCGCATGGCGCAGGGAAGTTGGCTGCATGTTTTTCCAGCGGCGGCGGCTCATTGGAATGTTCCTACAAGGGCGTCTTCCAAACAAAAAGCCGGTTTGCACATATGCAAAAGGATTACAGCGGGTGCAAATTTTTGGGGTACATTCGCAAACCTGGACATGAGAAATGACCGACCGAATTGAAAGGCTAGAGGCACAAGTGAACGCGCTGGCACAGGGCTGGTTACGCCTTGCCGCGATACTTGAGGTTGAGGGGGTGGTAACGCATGGTCGGATTGACCGAGCGCTGCGACCCGTTCAGTGGCCGGGACAACCGATTGAGGCCGAGGCAACAAGAACACTTGCATGGCTGTGCGATCAGTTGGCCGAAGCGCGTGACGCCCGCCGGGCTTCCGCTGGAGGATGACCATCACGCGGCCATCGCTGGTACTGGTTTGAGGCCGAGCTTTACGGCGATCTCATGTGCCTTGCCATAGTTGGCTTTGGCTTGGCCATTGAGTACGCGGTAAACCTCGTTACGGGTGTAGCCGTTTTCGGTAGCCCATTCGGTAATGGTTTTGCCGCGTTGGCGAAAGCTTTCTTTCACCTGGTCGGCGGTTAGGGCTTTGGCATGGGTGGCCATGGTGGTGGCTCCTGTGATGCAAAGATAATTGGGTTATGTGGCAATCATGATGGTATCTAAAAAGATACCTGTCAATAGTTGAGGTGTGCTTTTGAATATCGGAGAGCGCCTTAGGGAAGAGCGCGAGCGACTGGGCTATAGCCAGTCAGCAATTGGCGCCGTCGGCGGCGTCAAGAAACTTGCTCAGCTGAAATACGAGCAAGGCGAACGGTTTCCCGGTGCGGATTACTTGGCCGCACTTGCGAAAATAGGCGTGGATACGCTGTATATCATTACCGGCGAGCGGTCTGCGGGCTCACTCACTGCGGACGAAACTGAATTGCTTGAACGGTTCAGATCCGCGCCGTTAGCAGTGAAGGCTGCGGCTATAGCAGCCGTGACGGCAGGATCAGCCCAGGTAAACCAAACGTTTCACGGGGCAGTGGGCCAGTCGGTGGCCGGTAACATCACCAACGAGTCAGGTGTTACCTTCAATGTTGGGGATGTGAAATCAAAGGAGTAACCCATGAAGCAGGACTTTCATGGCGGCGTAGGCCAAGTGGCCGGGGGCGACATCAATAATTACGGCGTCAATATCAGTCTTGTTAACAACGATAAGGCGGAGGTGCGAGGCTTAGTATCGGCTCAGCGTAAAGAGCTTCACGAGCTGCGTGCGAAGTGCGAGGAACTGGGGGCCGACCCGCGTGACGTTTGGCGTAGAGTTCATGCACAGCTAGGGGTGACCTCGATTAGCGAAATCACCTCAGAGCAGTTCGTTCAGGCACGAAGCGTGATGCAGGCGAGGTTGGAGTTTTTGCAAGAAAAAGCAGATATACGCCGATTGGTGGGTAAGGTTTTGCGGGCCGTAGCTGAGAAAGATGCGAAGACCGAAATGAATAACTTCTGCGAGTTGAGTTTTGGCCGCACTCAGCTACAAAACCTCCAGAAATCGCAGCTCCAACAAACTTTAGAGTTTGTTCAGGGGTTCCAGCCTATGACACCGACACCGACACCGACGACGGTGCCGGTAGTCGAGACGGGAGCCGTTTCGATCAGCGAGTTCCTCGCTGTACACAAACAAAATGCGGCCATTCTGTTTTGTCTAGGCGTTTTGCTCGGTGGGATTTTTTTCTGAACGGGTTCTCTGTTCAGATCGGAAGTTGGAACGTCATTTCTGCAAGGAGCGTGATTGATGAAAAGTGTTTTCTGTGTGTTGTTTTTGTTCGCCGCAGTTGCCCAGGCAGAGCCTTTCAAGGATGCGAGTCCTGAGTCATTGCAGCAGGCTACAAAACAAATGAATGCCCTCAGCAAAGCCATGACTGATGGCGTTGCCATACTAAAGCGCGGAGATCCAGCCGCTATCACCGCCCACAGCAAACGTTTTTCCGCGCTGGTGGGTTCAGGGGAAAGCCAATTCGGCACCACAATCTTTGAGCCGCTTGGCAGTTGCGGCATCGCAGGTAATGCCTCCCGCACTTGGTGGAATGCGCAGTTGTTTGCGGCTTACAAGGGTGGCATCGAGCAGAGACCTGGTTCAATCAAGGACGCCCTCGGTGAGTTTCAGGCAAAGCGAGATGAATGTCTCCAGTCCTCAGATCCTGTTATTGCAGCGAAAGTCGCCGCTGAAAGTGATGCAGAACTGAAGAAGAAATTTGGCGGCGGCCGAGAGTGCCTAACGGTCTTCACGGTTGACTCCGAGACAAAAGAACTCGTTGAGAAACCTAAAGCGGCCCACTGCAAAAGCTGACTAAAGCGAGGCCTCTAGGCGACTGACTATCCCGTCTTTTGCAGACTCGCTATAGGCAAACAAACGAAGAGAGTGAACATGGGAAATCAGTCATTCAATGGCGAAGTCGGGCAAGTGGCTGGCGGCAATATCATCAACAACTATGGCCTGGACGATCTGGCTGGAAAAAGCCGTGAGGAAGTGGCTCAACTACTCATTGTCCTGCTTGGACGGCTAGCTGATGCGCGTAAAAAAATATACTTCAATCCCCTCGCTGGCTGGATGGTCTTAGGCGCTGTGACGTTCATCATTGAGTTAATTTCTGGAGTCGCATTTACATCTCCGATGCTGATCGCGGCAACCATGTTCTTCGGGGTTCTGGTGCCGTACTTCCTCTTCATTCCCAAGCAAAGAAAGTATGGTCGACTGGTTTATACATACCGAGAATGCATCGACTACATAGAAATTTTTCAACATAGCCGTGGCTGGAGCTGAGGTTTTCATGGGGCACCAAGTATTCAATGGCAGTATCGGTCAGGTTGCGGGCAAGAACATCATCAACCACCCAAAATGGGATCAGCTCTCTAGTGATGAACTGAAGCGCGTCATGACCGAGTACAAGAGAGAGCGGCGCGGCGCGTTTTTTCGGCAATGGATTAACCCGGCTGCATTGTTGCTTCTGCTGACCTGCGTAGCGCTCGGCGTTTGGGGCTGGTACATGCTCAGGATTGATGGCCTTAGTGGCGAAATCAGCACTGGCAAATGGGTTGCTTTTGCTTGCTTTGCTGTCTTGATGGGCGGCGCCGGTTTGTGGTTGAACTCGATCAGGCAAGCCGCAATCACGACCATTTCCGAACTGGATGACGACTTGAAAGAAATCAACGGCGTTCTGCGTTTTAGAAAGGCCAAGCGGTAACAAAAAGCCTCTTTAAACTCGATTAAAAGCCCTCCTGTACCACGCCGCCCATGATGGCAGCGTGTGTATTTCTGGCGCCCGGAAACAGCGGCGCCGTTACAGGAGGCGCCCATGCGACCCGAAAACCCTCGCGGCATCCGCAACTTCAATCCCGGCAATATTCGCCACGCTAAAGGCGTGCGCTGGCAAGGCATGGCCGCCACTCAAGGCGACAGCGAGTTTGTCCAATTCACCGCCCCGCGTTGGGGGATTCGTGCAATTGCCCGAGTACTGATTACTTATCAGGACAAACGCCTCGCCAAAGACGGCAGCCGGATCGACTCCGTGCGCGAGATCATTGAGCGCTGGGCGCCGCCCACCGAAAACAACACCGAAGCTTACGTCTTGACCGTGGCTCGGGCCGTAGGCTTTGACCCGGACTTCGAAGGCGTTGACGTCTATGACTTCGACTTCATGCGCTCCTTGATCAAGTCCATCATTCGGCATGAAAACGGCCCCGGCCCATTGCCAGGCGGCCAGTGGTACGGCGACTCGATTATTGCGGATGGGCTGACGCTGGCGGGCATCGAGCGCGGCGCCACTCACGGCCAAAGCGTGAGGACCTCCGCATGAGGCTCATCTGCAACTGGCGCCGCTGCTACAAGCTCTACAGCGTCCAGCTCGGGTTGCTGATTGCGTTCTTCGGTCTAGCGCAACTGGAACTGTTGCCGATGTGGCAGGAGCAGCTTTCGCCAAAAGCATACGCGGCCTTGAACAGCGGCTTGGCATTGGTTCTGTTCATTGCCCGCTTAATCAAGCAAGGCCCGGATCAGGAGGCGCTCAAATGAGGCTGAATCTGTTTGGCCGGGCCTTGGGCGCGCTACTCGCCGGCTTGTTGTGTGGCCATACCTGGGCCGCCACCTATCAATCCCTCGGAACGTGGGGCGGCCCGCAAATTATCCCTTTTAGCCGCCGGGGTAACACCGGAATTGCCGCCGCGAAACGCCGCGCCCGGAAGTCTCGCAACCGCCGGAGACAGCACCATGGGCGCGCTTGATCAGATTGTCTGGCCGCGCCCGGCCCGGATTCTCGCTATTGCCTTCGCCTGCCTGTTG
>NZ_QAIU01000157.1:0-5439 GCF_003061205.1 Pseudomonas sp. HMWF006 | reverse complement strand
AAAAGGGATAAAACCCTATAACTGTGTCCAGGATCGTTTGACCAGATCAGTCCCCTCTCCCTCCGGGAGAGGGTTAGGGTGAGGGCAAATCTCAAGCGGACGCGTCGACCCTGACACGCCACAGAAGCGGGTTATTTTTTCTTCAGGCAGTCACTCATGAAGGTCTTGCGCGCATCGCCGGTCAGGGCTTTGGTTTTCGCGTCGGCGTTGCAGGTTTTCATTTTTTCCTGCTGCGGGGTCAGGGCCTTGGCATCGTTGGCAGCCGGCGCTGCCTTGAGGCAGGTGCTCATGAAAGTCTTACGCTCATCGCCCTTGAGGCTCTTGGCGGTCGCATCGGCATTGCAGGTGGTCATTTTGTTCTGCTGCGCGGTGGCGGCGAAACCCTGGGAGCACAGCAGCAGACCGATCATCAACAAAGGGACACGCAACATCTTCATGGAGTTTTCTCCTTGTCGCCGCACCGATGGATGCGGCCTCTGCTGAAGTGTAGCCAAATCTTGTTACACCTTCCCGCCTTCCAGGTGGCTGCGCCGATACTGCTCCGGCGTGCATCCGGCCTGACGGGCAAACATGGCGATGAAGGCCGAGCCGCCGCTGTAACCCAGATCGAAGGCGATCTCCTGCACGCTCTTCGAACTTTCCAGCGCCTCGATCGCTGCCAGATAGCGCAGACGCTGGCGCCATTCGCCGAAACTCATCCCCAGCTCACGCACAAACTGCCGGGCCAGCGTGCGCTCGCTGACGTGTACCTGCGCCGCCCAGTGCGCCAGCGGTTGGTTACTGCCCGGATCGGCCTGCAATGCATCGAGAATCGCCAGTAACCCGGGATTACTCGCATACGGCAGATAACATTCATGCACCGGCGCCTGTTGCAGTTGATCAACCAGCACCTGGGCCAGTCGCCGGTCGGCTTCGAGTTCGGGGATTTTCACATCGCGGGCGGCGAAGTCCTTGAGAATCGCCTTGAGGATGTCGCTGATTGCCAGCGTGCAGGCCCGTGCCGGCAGTTCGGCGCAGACCTTGGGGTCGAGGCACACCGCACGATAGTTGACTGGTTGGTGGCTGTAGAAACTGTGCTCGACCTGCGGCGGTACCCACACCGCGTATTGCGGCGGCGACATGAAGCGGTTGCCATCGACGTCCATGTGCAGCACGCCGTGCGCCGCGTACTCCAGCGTGCCCCAAGGATGCCGGTGCGGCGCGGCGTATTCATGGGCGTTGAAGTCGGCGTAGCGGAAGTACACCGCTGACGGCAGTTCGCTGAAATCCAGCAGATCGATGTGTTTACTGTTCATGCTGTCCGGTTGCAGAGGCAGGTTGTCCGGTTCGCAGTATAGGGCTGCATCCAGACAGGGGATAATCACCGTTCATCAACGTTCTGGTTTTAACCCATGCAATACGCGTTTCCCCTGCTGGCGATTTTCATTTGGGCCGGCAACACCGTGATCAACAAACTGGCGGTCGGGGCGATCTTCCCGGCCGAGATCGGTTTCTACCGCTGGCTGCTTGCCGGCCTGCTGTTCACCCCGTTCATGCTCAAAGCGGTCATCGCGCACTGGCCGCAGATCCGCCCGAACCTGGGTAAGATCTTCATCCTTGGCGTGCTCGGCATGGCGGTGTATCAAAGCCTCGCCTACTTCGCCGCGACCCTGACCACGGCGACCAACATGGGCATCATCCTGTCGCTGATGCCGCTGATGTCGCTGGCCATGGCGATCATCAGCCTCGGCCAGCGCCTGACCGCCGGCGCCTTGTTTGGCGCGGTGCTGTCGTTTGCCGGCGTATTGGTGGTGGTCTCGTCAGGCAGCCTTGGGGCTCTGTTGCAACACGGCGTGAACCTGGGTGACGCGATGATGCTGATCGCTACCCTCGCCTACGCGATCTACAGCACCTTGCTGAAAAAATGGCAGCTGCGCCTGCCGCCACTGGTGTTGTTGTACTTGCAGGTGCTGGTGGCGATCGTGGTGCTGTTTCCGCTGTACGCGATGTCACCGAAAACCGGGCTGACCCTGCAGAACATTCCGTTGGTGCTGTATGCGTGCCTGCTGGCGTCGATGCTCGCACCGCTGGCGTGGATGCAGGCCGTACAGCGTCTGGGGCCGAGCAGGACGACGTTGTTCTTCAACTTGCTGCCGCTGATCACTGCGCTGATTGCAGCGCTGGTCTTGAAGGAACAGCTGGCGATGTATCACCTGGTCGGTGGTCTGCTGACGTTGGGCGGGGTGATTCTTTCCGAGCGCTGGACCACGGTGTTGGGCCGCAAGGTCAACGTTGCCTGACCCGACGCCATCGCAGGCAAGCCAGCTCCCACAGGGGCGGTGTCGCACACACATGTTGTGAACGCCACGAATCAGTGTGGGAGCTGGCTTGCCAGCGATGAACGATAACGCGGTGTGCCTGCTAAACCCCGGCAGCCTCAAGCCGCGCCGCATGCTCGACGAACAGCCGCACCGGATCCGCGCCCTTGCCCACCAGCCCCAGCGACTGGTTGACGATGTCGAAGTGATCCAGCGGATAGTCATCGCCAATCACCGTGCCCAGATGCGAGCTGTAGCGCCCGACCATCCCGTCACACTGCCCCGGTTCGCGCACGAAGGTTTTCGCGAACAAGCGGCAGCTGCGATGGGTGCCGTCGAACAGGTTGCCGCCGCGGTCGGTCTTGCCCGGCTGCAGCGTGCCCGACCACGAGTAATAGCGCACACCGTTGACCTCTTCCGGCCCGTGTCCGCCCCAGGTGTCAGGCAGGCCTTGTGGATAACGCTGATTGAACAGCGCCACGCCTTCGCTGGTCAGCGATTGGTGCGAAGCGTGGATATCCACCGGCAGCTTCGGCCCGCGGTAACCGGTTTCCAGTAACGCCATCAGCCAGCCGACAACGCGCAACAACACCTCAAGGACGCGTCCTCTGGCGCTGTCCGCCGGATAGTGTTTTTGCAGATAGTCGGCCAGTTCCGAACCGTGATTGGGTCCGGCCACCGAGGTCACCGACGCGACCAGATCCGGACGTTTGGCCGCTGCATAGCGTGCGGTCAGCGAACCCTGGCTGTGGCCGAACAGGTTGACCCTGGCCGCGCCGGTCTCGCGCAGGATCTCGTCGATCCGCGCCAGCAATTGCTCGCCGCGCACTTCGGTGGAATTGAGCGGCGACACCTGCACCGCAATGACCGTCGCACCACCACGGCGCAAGGCTTTGATGATTCCGTACCAATACGGATAGAGCACCAGCCGGATAAACCCGAGCATGCCCGGCACCAGCACCAGTGGATAACGCGTCGACATGGGCAAACATCCTTGTGGTCGATGAGTGGATGCAAGGCGTGCAAAACGCCCGCCAAGCATCCTCCCTGATGATGACAACTCAACGACCAGCCTACTTCAGCCCCGCCACCCCCGCCACAATCAGACCTACCGAGAGCAGTTTGACCAGCGTCAGGCTTTCGCCGAGCAACGCGAACCCAAGGAACACCGTGCCCAGCGAGCCAATCGCCGTCCAGACCGGATAGGCAATGCTCACCGGCAATTCACGCATGGCCAGCGTGAGAAAGTAGATCCCGCCGATTGCCGCAATCACGGTGATCAACGACGGCCACAACCGGGTGAAGCCTTCGGCGTACTTCATGCCCATGGCGAAGGTGACTTCGAACCCGGCGGCGATCAGCAGGAACAGCCAGGCCATCTAGAACGCCCCGGCGAGGTCGAACAAGCGCTGCTCGGCCTCCGCCACCGACGCTGCGAAGGTGCGTTCAGCGGATTCTTCACCCTCGGCCGCGACTACGGTGACGTCGTTGATACCGATAAAACCCAGCGCCGTGCGCAGCCATGGATCGGCATGGTTCAACGCCTCCAGCTCACCGCCCGGGCCAAAACCGAAGCCGCCGCGACTGGTGACGATCAGTGCCTTCTTGCCTTGCAACAGTGGCGTGTAGTTGGCAACGCCGTTATCCAGCGTGTGATCGAACGTCAGCCCCAGCCGCACGATCTGATCGACCCAGGCCTTGAGGCCGCTGGGCACGCTGAAGTTGTACATCGGCGTGGAGATCAGCAGCAGATCATGCTCGAACAGCTCGCCGACCAGTTGATCGCTGAGCGCCAGATCGGCCTGCATCGACAACGGCCGTGCTTGCGGCTCCGGGTAGAACGCCGCCGCTACGAACGCCTCGTTGACCGCTGGAATCAAGGCCCGACCGACTTCGCGGCGAGTGACGCGAGCCTGTGGATGATGCGCCTGCCAGGCGCTGAGAAAACCTTCAGCCAGACGCCGCGAATGCGAACGGTCACCGCGCGGACTGGCATGGATCACAAGAATCTTGCTCATCTGTCTTTCCTCCGGACTAGAATCAAACGGCTTGTGGCGTGCAGCTTGAGGCGCGCCGCTGCTGTCCTTCAAATGAGCAAAAATCAGTCGGGATGAATTCATTTCATCCGTGGAGTTTTCAATGTTCGCCTCGCTGCCGCTGACCGCCCTGCGCGCTTTCGAATCCGCTTCGCGCCTGTTGAGTTTCAAGGCTGCTGCCGAAGAGCTGTCGGTCACCCCCACAGCGATCTCTCATCAGATCCGCTCGCTGGAAGACTGGCTCGGCGTCGCCCTGTTCGAACGTCTGCCGCGTCAGGTGCGCCTGACCGAAGGCGGCGAGCGCCTGTTTCGCAGCCTGCACGGTGCCTTGCTGGAAGTGGCGCAAAGTGTCGACACCCTGCGCCCGCAACGCAGCGGCAGCAGCCTGACGCTGTCGACCACGGCCGCGTTCGCCGCGCTGTGGCTGGTGCCGCGCCTGGGGCGGTTTTATGCGCAGCATCCGAACATCAACCTGCGCCTCGATACCCATTGCGAGGTGATCGATCTGCATCAGGACGCCAGCGTCGATCTGGTGTTGCGCTACAGCCTCGATGACTATCCGAACCTGTATGGGCAGTGCCTGTTCGACGAGTCGTTCGGCGTTTACGGCTCGCCCGAGCAAGTGGCGCTGGCCGCGCGGCGCACGCCGACGCTGATCAGCGTGCGTTGGCACAACTCGAAGCTGTATGCCCATGGCTGGGAAGCCTGGTGCGCGCAGTCCGGCGAGCACTGGCTGCAGCAGCATCCGGTGAGTCGTGAATACGACGAAGAGCACTACGCCCTGCAAGCGGCGATTGCCGGGCAAGGGTTGGTCCTGGCAAGCAATATTCTGGTGTCGGAGAGTGTCGGCAGCGGGCTGCTGGTGCCGTACAAAGGCGAGATTCAGGTCGATGGCGCCGGGTACAGCGCGTTGTGCGTGCCGGGGCGCGAACGGCATCCACCGGTGCGGGCGTTTTTTACCTGGCTGCATGAGGAAGCGCTGTTGTCCGGGCTGACACGCAGATCGCAACCGTCGGCAGCGTCTGTAGAGCAGGCGGCAAAAATCTCATAAAACTTTTTGCTTCGCGCAGGACTCACAACTGGGGTAGGCGAGCACGCCTGTAGAG
>NZ_QAIU01000019.1:0-2606 GCF_003061205.1 Pseudomonas sp. HMWF006 | reverse complement strand
GCTGGCCGCTGGATGCGGACATGTGGGAATACCAGATGGAATACCTGAGCAGCCGCGGTTACCGCACCATTGCCTTCGACCGTCGCGGCTTCGGCCGTTCCGAACAGCCTTGGCATGGTTACGACTACGACACCTTCGCCGATGACATCGCGCAGCTGATCAAGCACCTGGACCTGCGCGAAGTCACCCTGGTGGGCTTCTCCATGGGCGGCGGCGACGTCAGCCGCTACATCGCCCGGCACGGCAGCGAGCGAGTTGCTGGCCTGGTGCTGCTGGGTGCGGTGACGCCGTTGTTCGGCCAGAAAGCCGACTTCCCGCAAGGCGTCGACAAGTCGGTGTTCGATGGCATCAAGGCTGGCCTGCTGAAAGATCGCGCACAGTTCATTGCCGATTTTGCCGCACCGTTCTATGGCACCAACCAAGGCCAGAAAGTCTCCGATGGCGTGCTCACGCAAACCCTGAACATCGCGCTGATGGCCTCGCTCAAAGGCACAGTGGATTGCGTCACCGCGTTCTCGGAAACCGACTTCCGCCCGGACATGAGCAAAATCGACGTGCCGACCCTGGTGATCCACGGCGACGGCGACCAGATCGTCCCGTTCGAAACCACCGGCAAACAGGCGGCGGCACAGATCAAGGGCGCTGAACTGAAGGTCTACGCCGGTGCGCCGCACGGGTTTGCAGTGACGCATGCGCAGGCGTTGAATGAGGATCTGCTGGCGTTCCTCAACCGCTGAAAGGCTTCGCGTGAGGATTTGATTCAGCCTGTGCCGAACTCAATTCCCTGACCGCCAAGTGCCGTTCACGAAAAAGGCGCCCCTTTCCTGAGGTGGGCGCCTTTTTTACCGGTTGCCGATTCAAACCACGCCAACAAAATCACTCGCTGTCAGCGCAACATGCCCAACCAGATCTATTTGAATATCCGCTCCAGATCCCGAATTTACATTGCCCTCCACATAGGTGTGATCCACGCCGCCAACGTTCACGAAGTGGTACTTCAGTTGTGACTGATTGCTGAACTCGGTACCCACGCCATTCCATTCGCCGAGGAACGTGAAATCCTGATTACCGGCCGAACCGGCGCCGGAAGTTCGCGAGTCAATCAGCGACAGATCAATATGGTCCTGCCCCTGAGTGAAATCATTGATGACATCGCGCGTGAGAACCGTCGTTCCCGAGTCGCCTGTGGCAGAGAACACGAACACATCATTGCCTGTGCCGCCGGACAAGGTGTCGCGATTGCCGCCGCCCTCGAGCGTGTCACTGCCACCTCCGCCAGCGAGTGTGTCGCTGCTGCCCTGCCCCGTCAGGACGTTGTTGCCAGCATCACCGGTCAAGGTGTTGGCGCCGCTGCTGCCGATCACGTTTTCAACGTTGATCAGCGTGTCGTTGCCAGTCTGCGAGCTGCTCGCCAGACCGGTCGCCAGGTTGACCGTGGCACTGGCCGACGTACCCGACAAGTCGTATGTGTCATTGTCACCACCACCGTCGTAGCTGTCGTTGCCGTCGTTGACCGAGGCGCGCAAAGCGTCATTCCCCAGGCCGCCAAACACGCTGTCCAGGCCTTGCCCACCCACCAGCGTGTCGTTGCCGCTGCCACCGTCCAGCCAGTCATTGCCGCCCTGACCTTGCAGCACGTTGCTGGTGCTGTCGCCCAGGATATGATCGTTGCCAGAGCCACCGTTGACGTTTTCAATGCCGGTCAGGGTGTCACTGCCGGTCTGAGTGCTGGTTGAGGTGCCTGCCTGCAAATCCACCGTGGCCGCCGCCGAGGTGGCGGAGAGGTCATAGGTGTCGGTCCCGGCGCCGCCGTCATAATGGTCGTTACCATCGTTGAGCGACGCCAGCATCGTGTCGTTGCCACCGCCCCCCGACAGCGTGTCATTGCCGGCCAGCCCGGTGAGCTGGTTGTTGCCACTGTTGCCGGTGATGACGTTGTCCAGACCGTTACCCGTGCCATTGATATTGGCCGAGCCGAGCAAGGTCAGGTTTTCGACGTTGGCCCCCAGGGTGTAACTGATCGACGACATCACAGTGTCGGTGCCCTCATTGAGGTTTTCCTGCACCACATCGCCATTGGCGTCGACCATATAGATGTCGTTACCGGCATTGCCACGCATCGTGTCGTTGCCACTACCGCCATCCAGCAGATCCGAGCCGAGACCGCCATTGAGCACGTCGTTACCTGAATAGCCCATCAGGATGTCCTGATAGTTGGTGCCGTTGAGGGTATTGCTGAAGAAGTTGGTGCCCTCGATGAAGCGTCCGACCGCTTCCGTCGGATCTGAAGTCAATTGCTCCACGGTGCCGTTATTGTCGGTGTAGGTGGTCAGCACTCGCACCTGCTGACCAAACTGTGCCGAGGTCGGGGCAAAGGTCGAAGCATTGGCGCCTGCGATGTTCAGCCACGCGGCGCCCACCAGTGCTTGCCATTGATAGGAGAAGCCGCTTGGGCCCGGCAAGCCGTCGGCATCTTGAATCGCCGACGTGTTGGCGGTCAGCCGATACTGCGTTGGCACTGGCCGGCTCGGCGTGACGGGCGCGGTGGCAAATCCCGACACTGCAACATTGCCGGTGGGCAAATGGTTGGTGATGCTCAGATTGCC
>NZ_QAIU01000156.1:0-2173 GCF_003061205.1 Pseudomonas sp. HMWF006 | reverse complement strand
CGCAGGGCCAGATTCAGTCGGCGGGCAGCGTCTTCGCAGAACATCAGATTTTGCCCGTTAGCGAGGGCGAAGGCTTGTTCGTCGGCGCGTTTCACTGCGGTTTGGACGGCAGTACCGAGCGCCGCTTCGGCGTCGTTGATGATTGCTGTCAGTGGCAACTCGTCGATGAATTCGTCCAGTTGAAGGTGCAATTCCGCAATGCTGCGTTGGCTGTGCGGCGTGGCGAGAATGCCTTGCGTTGATCCCAGCCAGGTCAAGACATCGGCATGTTGCAGCGACTTGTTGGCGAAGTCGTCGATGAATTGCTGCTGAATCAGCTGGCGGGCCAGCGCGGCGGAGCAAGGGCATGTTGATGAGTAGGGCACGTCGATTTGTAGTTCCACGTGGAACATTTGCTTTTCCAGACGAGCAGCAATGGTTGCCGGATAGGATTTCCAGCCGCTCAACGGACTGACCAGTGCGGGTCTTTTCAGCAGCAAATCGGTGTGGATATTCAGATAGGCGCTATTGGATAAACCCTCATGGCTGTCGAGAAACCGTTGCAGCACCTGCCGTATCAGCGCAGGGGAAAGGTTTTCCTGCTCGAGTGTTGCGAGCGCCAGATAGAGGCGAGACATATGAATACCGCGTGCCTCGCCATCATCCAGACTCACGCCAGCATCTGCCTTCGCACTCAGTTGTCGGCCTTCCAGCCACACAGGTAAAGCAATGCCGCGCATGCCCACCCATTCGAGAGGGAGAGCTTGGCGAGCGGCCTGCGCGGCGATGTCCGGTAAGGTCAGCGCATTCATGTTCAGCCCCATCGTGTTAATTGAAATTGATGTTACATTATAACAATTCAAATCACGATGCCTTTTTCATGAGCAGGCTTTCATATGCACAGACGCCATCTGCTTAACCTGATATTGGCCAGCGCGGCCTTCGCCCTTCCTTTCAGTGTCTCAGCCGCGCAAGTTCGTAACGCGCGGCTCTGGCGCTCGGGTGAGAAGTTGCGGCTGGTATTCGATTTGAGCGCACCGGTGCGCTACAAGACTTTTGCACTCAGCGCTCCAGAACGATTGATCATTGATCTGAGCGGCGCCAGTGTGACCGGCGATTTCAGTCAGTTAGCCCTCGGTAACACGGTGATCCGTTCAATTCGATCCGGCCATTTCGGTCAGGGTGATACGCGGATTGTTCTCGATCTGAGCAGTCCGGTGCTGCTTAACAGCTTCGTGCTGGCGCCGCAGGATGGCCAAGGGCACCGCTTGGTGCTTGATCTGGTGAGCGACAAACCGGCCCCGACCGCCCCAATGGTTCCACGTGAAACACCTGCAAAAGGCGTTCATCCTCAGCGCGACATTATCGTGGTCGTCGATCCCGGGCATGGTGGGAAGGATCCTGGCGCGGTTGGCGCCAAGGGCGAGCGTGAAAAAGATGTGGTGCTTTCCATTGCGCAACTGCTCGCAAAACGCCTGAAAAAAACCAGGGGTTTTGACGTGAAATTGGTGCGCAATGACGACTTTTTTGTGCCACTGCGCAAGCGGGTCGAGATCGCCCGCCAGCACAAGGCCGACCTATTTATCTCGGTGCACGCTGACGCAGCGCCACGCCTGACCGCATCTGGCGCCTCTGTGTATTGTCTTTCGGAAGGGGGCGCGACGTCGGCAACTGCGCGCTTCATGGCGCAACGCGAGAACGGTGCTGACTTGCTCGGGGCCACCCGCTTGCTCAACCTCAAGGATAAAGACCCGATGCTGGCCGGCGTGATTGTGGATATGTCGATGAATGCAACGATTGCCGCCAGTCTGCAGCTGGGCAGCACGGTGCTTGCCAGCTTGGCGGGAATCACCACGCTGCACCAGAAGCGCGTCGAACAGGCCGGATTTGCCGTGCTGAAGTCGCCGGATGTGCCTTCCATCCTGGTTGAAACCGGCTTTATTTCCAATGCTCGCGACAGCCAACGACTGGTTACGGCGAGGCACCAGCAAGCGGTGGCCGAGGGATTGTTCGATGGTTTACAGCGCTATTTTCAAAAGAATCCGCCGGTCGACAGTTACATCGCCTGGCAACAGGCACAACACAGTTCGCGGGTCTAACAGCCCGTTATGCGGCTGCAGGTGAACTTTGCGCTGCTACCACCGGAGCTGGAGAAGCGATTGATGGTGGTCCAGCCCACCCGACGGGTGTAGCC
>NZ_QAIU01000155.1:0-3573 GCF_003061205.1 Pseudomonas sp. HMWF006 | reverse complement strand
ACCAGGAACGTACCGACACCGCACATCGGGTCAGCCAGCGCGCCGCCTTCGGCCGCAATGCGTGGCCAGCCGGAACGGATCAGAATCGCCGCCGCGAGGTTTTCCTTCAGCGGCGCCGCGCCCTGCTGCAAGCGATAGCCGCGCTGGTGCAGGCTGTGGCCGGAGAGGTCAAGGGAGAGGATCGCTTCGCCGCGATCCAGACGCAGGTGAATGCGCAAGTCCGGGTTGAGCTTGTCGATGCTCGGGCGATCACCCTGCGGTGTGCGCAGTTTGTCGACGATGGCGTCTTTGACTTTGAGGGCACCGAAGTGGGTGTTGTCGATACCCGAGCCGTGGCCGCTGAATTCGACAGCCAGGGTGCCGTCGGCCAGCATGTGATCCTGCCAGTCGATGTCGAGCACGCCGTATACAGGTCTTCGGCGTCCTTCATCGGGAAACGCTTGAGCACCAGCAACACGCGGTTGGCCAGACGCGACCAAAGGCACAGGCGATAAGCGGTTTCCATGCTCGCCATGCCACGCACGGCGGAAGTGTGCTCGCGCGCTTCTTCAAGGCCAAGCCCGACGGCTTCCTCGATGAGCAGGCCTTCAAGGCCTTTAGGGCAAGTGAGGAAGAGTTCGAAACGGTCGGACATGGTATTTCCAGAGCCTTTGGCTAGTGAATCGGCAACGCATTGCCGATCCGGTTTTCAATCAGGCGCTTTTCTAAAAGAGCGCCCGCGTGGCACGAAGGTGTGCCGTTCCATCCCCGCTGCTCGGGTTAAAGGAGCTTAGATGCCGGGACAGATAAAAAAGTTGATGAAACAAAAAGTCTTAAAGCGACCCTTCGTCGCTTATTAACCTAGCGCAAACGTGGGTCATTCTCACTAAAGGATTAACCCCACCATCCAGCGCGGAGCCGATCATACCGGGGTTTGCGGAAAAAACGTTCATGAAACCCGTCGTTACTTATGGCTGTAGCACTATTTTCGTTACGTCCTTATGACAAAACGATCATTCCCTCGGTGTGACTCATTGGTTAGAACTGACCACAGGTTGACGTCGCAACGGCGTCAACACCTTGGCTCGCCACGCCGGCAGCGAGCCGCACCCCGGCAGAGTTTTCTGCCAGACCTCGGTTGAGGTCAACGCGACACAAACAGTCAACAAGTGAGGGAAACACCCTATGAGAAGACTTAAGCGTGATCCGTTGGAAAGAGCATTTTTGCGCGGATATCAATATGGCGTTGGTGGCAAATCCCGTGAGCTTTGCCCATTTACTCTACCGTCGGTACGCCAAGCCTGGATCAACGGCTGGCGAGAAGGACGCGGCGACAACTGGGACGGTATGACCGGCACTGCGGGAATCCACAGACTCAACGAACTTCACGCCGTTGGCTGACACAGGGCACTGACTGCAACACGACAATCTGAATTTCTAGCGACTTACCATGCACGTCCTTCCCGGACGGCGGGCTACGGCCCAGGGGCTCCTTCGAGGAGCCCTTTTTTATGCCTGTCACATTATTTGTGCTGCACACACCGGTGGGAGCGAGCTTGCTCGCGAAAGCGTCTATTCAGTCAATATCTACAGAGACTGACACACCGCTTTCGCGAGCAAGCTCGCTCCCACAATTGGATCAACGCAGGGCGGCGATGGCGTCGACCGATTCGCGGATCAGCGCCGGGCCTTTATAGATGAAGCCCGAATAAATCTGCACCAGGCTCGCACCCGCCGTAATCTTCTCGGCCGCATGCTTGCCTTCAGTAATGCCGCCGGCCGCGATGATCGGCAACCGGCCACCCAGTTCCGCCGCCAGCACCTTCACGGTGTGGGTGCTCTTGTCACGCACCGGGGCGCCAGACAGACCGCCCGCCTCGTCACCGTGCTCCATGCCTTCGACGCCGACGCGGCTCAGGGTGGTGTTGGTGGCGATCACCGCGTCCATACCGGTCTCGATCAGCGCCTGAGCCACTTGCGCGGTCTCTTCATCGGTCATGTCCGGAGCGATCTTGATCGCCAGCGGCACATGCTTGCCGTGGCGCAGGGCCAGCTCGGCGCGACGCGCCGCCAGATCCGCCAGCAACTGCTTGAGCGAATCACCGAACTGCAGGCTGCGCAGGCCCGGAGTGTTCGGCGAGCTGACGTTGACCGTGACATAGCTGGCATGGGCATACACCTTGTCCAGGCAGATCAGGTAATCGTCCACCGCGCGCTCGACCGGGGTGTCGAAGTTCTTGCCGATGTTGATCCCCAGCACGCCGTTGTATTTGGCTGCAGCGACCCGCGCCAGCAGGTTATCCACACCGAGGTTGTTGAAGCCCATACGGTTGATGATCGCCTCGGCTTCCGGCAGACGGAAGATTCGCGGTTTCGGGTTGCCCGGCTGCGGACGCGGGGTCACGGTGCCGATTTCGACAAACCCGAAGCCCAGTTGCGCAAAGCCGTCGATGGCCGCGCCGTTCTTGTCCAGACCGGCCGCCAGACCCACCGGGTTCGGGAAGTCCAGGCCCATGACCGTCACCGGCACGTGCGCCGGCTTCTTGCACAGCATGCCGTTGAGCCCCAGACGCCCACCCGCGCCGATCAGATCCAGCGACAGATCGTGAGAGGTTTCCGGGGAAAGTTTGAACAACAGCTGACGGGCCAGGGTGTACATGGGCGGCGATGACTCGGGCGGCGAAAAGAGGCGGCGATTATAGCCGGGCAACACCCCGGCGCGCGAGGCGCACGCGCAAATCGCCGCGAGTGGCATATGCCTTGCACCTTTCCCCGGTATCAGCCTGCAAGCCAACGACGGCGTGCGGCTCAGGACAATGGCGTCGTCCTCGGTTTTTGCCTGTGCAAAAGCCCGGGACGGCGTTTTTTTTCAAGGTGGCTTTTTATGAATGATTCGTCCGTCGGGCCGCTGGCCTGGGTCAATGGCAGTGATGCCCCGGAAAAAAGCGCGATCGACCTCGGTTTCATGGCCCTGAGCGATTGCGCCTCGGTCGTCGTCGCTGCCACTCAAGGCTTCGCCCAGCCTTATGGCCTGACCCTCAACCTCAAGCGCCAGACGTCGTGGGCCAATCTGCGCGACAAACTGGTCAGCGGTGAACTCGACGCCGCCCATAGCCTTTACGGCCTGATCTACGCCGTCCATCTGGGCATCGGCGGCGTCGCTTCGACGGACATGGCGGTGTTGATGGGCCTGAACCAGAACGGTCAGAGCCTCAACCTTTCCCACGGCCTGCAAAACCTCGGCGTGATCAGTCCTGAAGCGCTGGATCGCCACGTGCACCAAAGCCGCGCAAAACTGACCTTCGCCCAGACGTTTCCCACCGGCACCCATGCCATGTGGCTCTACTATTGGCTGGCGAGCCAGGGCATTCATCCGTTGCAGGATGTCGACAGTGTGGTGGTGCCGCCGCCGCAAATGGTTGCGCACTTGCAGGCCGGGCGCATCGACGGATTTTGCGTCGGCGAACCGTGGGCAGCCAGCGCGGTGCAGCAGGATCTCGGTTTCACGATGGCGACCAGCCAGAGCATCTGGCCCGATCACCCGGAAAAAGTCCTTGGCTGCACCCGTGAATTTGTCGAGCAGTACCCGAATAC
>NZ_QAIU01000154.1:9848-17460 GCF_003061205.1 Pseudomonas sp. HMWF006 | reverse complement strand
GTCCATCAGCGGCATGAACGCCAGGCCGCCGTTATCCAGTGCGCTGCCGACCTGTTGCCAGGTGCGGCACAACGGGATCTGCAGTTCACCGAGCAGTTGCTCGGTATACAGGCGCCCGGCGGTGTGGGCGCCGCCGCCATGCATGAAAATCCGCACACCGTTTTGCGCCAGGCATTTGGCCGCCAGCAGGTACCACGGCAGATGACGTTTCTTGCCAGCGTAGGTCGGCCAGTCGAGGTCGACGTTCAGCGCCGGCGTCTGCAAACGCTCGCGCAAGGCTTCGGTGAAACCGGCCATTTCCTCGGCGCTTTCTTCCTTGTGCCGAAGCAGCATCAGAAAGGCGCCGAGCTGGGTGTCTTCGACCTTATCGTCGAGCACCATGCCCATCGCCTCTCGGGCTTCCTCGCGGGTCAGGTCGCGGGCGCCGCGCTTGCCCTTGCCGAGGATCCGCACAAATTGAGCGAACGGGTGCTCGGCGGGTGTTTCGAGGGTCAGCGCTGGAAAGTCAGTCATAAGCAATTCGTCGGTTTGGGCAGGCCCGCCAGTTTCGCGGCGAGTTTGGCAGGGGTGCCTTTGAACAGTCGGTTCAGGTGCAGGCTGTTGCCTTTTTCCGCGCCGAGTTTCAACGCGGTGTACTTGATCAGCGGGCGCGTGGCCGGCGACAGCTGGAATTCGGCGTAAAAGCTGCGCAACAGTTCGAGGACTTCCCAGTGTTCGGCGGTCAGTTCGATGTCTTCGGCGGCGGCGAGGGCGCCCGCGACATCGTGGGACCAGTCTGCGAGGTCAACCAGAAAGCCATCCTTGTCCAGTTCGATGGCGCGGGTGCCGACGGTCAGGGAATTCATAGCCAGCTGTTGACCTTGTCGTGGTGGATCGACAATTCGACGAAGGCCGGGTAGTCGATAGCTTCGGCCCAATCCGGAATCTGCTGGGCGCGGGCCTGGGCGTCTTCGGTGAGGACGAACAGTTGCAGCTGACGGCTTTGCAGCGCCGTGAATGGCGCGGTGCCGGATTGCAAGGCATACACGGCGTCGCCGCACAGCAGCAAGGCGTCGGCCGTGCCGATCACGCGCAGGCAACTGCTCAGGCGATCGTCGCCGAACGGGGAATGAGACAACACATGCAAAGTCGACATCAGAGGGTGATCACCTGGTCGTAACGGTCAATAAGGGCGGTGATTTGCTCGGCGGCGAGCGGCTGCGCCTCGTCCAGCGACAGATCGCTCAGCCCGCGCAGGCTGGCGCTGTCGGCGCAATAGAACAGTTCTTCAACACCGAACATCGGCAGCGCCTGCAGGTTGGCGCTCAGGTCCTTCTGCTGCAAGGCTTTGGCGTTTTGCCCGGCGGCCAGTTGCAGCACGCCGTCGTCGAGAAACAGCAGGCCGATCGGCAGGTCGAAGGCGCCACCGGCCAGCACGATATCCAGTGCTTCGCGGGCGCCGGGGCCGGACCAAGGCGATTGGCGACTGATGATCAACAGGGATTTGGCCATGTCATGCGCCTCCGAAACAGATCAAACGGTCGGCATCCTGCGCGGCGTCGTGCAACTGGCCAAGACCGGACAGCTCCCACGGCGCGCTGACGGACACGGCGTCACGCTGATAGCGTTTGGCTTCTTCGCCGTTCAAGGCACCACGGCGCAGGGCGGCGGCGATGCACACCACGCCATCGAGTTGCTGCTCGGTGATGAACGCACGCCATTGTTTGGGCAGGTCGAGTTCGTCCTGCGGGGTGACCACCGCGTCGGAAGCGTTGTAGACGCCATCCTGGTAGAAAAACAGCCGGACAATCTCATGCCCCCCGGCCAGTGCCGCCTGGGCAAACAGCAGGGCGCGGCGCGAGGAGGGCGCATGGGCGGCGGAAAACAGCGCAATGGCGAACTTCATGACGGACTCGATCAGCGAAACTGCGGCCATGATAAAGCTTTATGAAGTCATCCGCGAAACCGAAGTCATGCACATGACCCCACAGGGTCGCATTTCAACGGGGCATGTAGCCCAACTGCCAACGACGCGGAATGGCCAGGGACAGCACGCCCAGCATCGCGGCCAGTACACCACTGGCCAACATCGCCTTGAGGCCAAAATGGTGTTCCAGCACCGCGCCAAGAATCGCGCCGATAAACATCCCGCTCCACGGCACCAGCTGCACCCGCCAGCCATTGCGGCGTTCGCCGAGCAACCAGCGGCCCAGGCCACGGCCGAAACGTGACAGGGCGCCGGTGACATAGGTCAGCCCGACCGGGAGGCCATTCACTTCCTCGACCGACGCGTTGAGCATGCCCATCGCAATGATCGCCGCCAGCAGCGCCGGCAATTGTGCGTCATACGGCCAGACCGCCGCCGCGCAGAGCAGGGTGGCGATACACAGCAGCAGCGGCAGCGCCCGGCGGCCGCCGAGGCGAGCAACGAGCACGCCCAAGGCGTTACCGACAATAAAGGTCGCGACGAGGATCACCAGGCGCACGGTCAGCCCGAAATCACCATCGCTGATCGCCACGGCCAGGCGTGTGGTATTGCCGCTCATGAACGACACAAAGTCGCCGCTGGCCATGAAGCCGATCGCATCGGTCATGCCCGCGAGTACCGATAGGCTGGCCACCAGCGCCAGGCCCACACGCCCGCGCCACTTTTGCGTGTGCAGGTGGCCGGGGCTGGCGCGGTGGGTCGAGGCGGATGGCAGCATGGGTGCAGGTGTCCTTGCGCGGCGATTAAGGTTCTATGCCATACAGGTCGCAGTATTCCAGCCAGTCCATGCCAGCCATCTCTGCGACTTCGCGATGCACCTCCAGGCGCTGCGCGCGATATTCCTGCGGCGAATCGGTGGTCAGTTGCAGGGTCAGTTCCCAGGCAAACAGGCCCTTGCTCTCGGCCTCCGCCTCAAATGCTTCGTGCAGACGCTCTTCGCGATACTGGGCCTGGGTTTCGCCTTTGGCCTGGGCCAGCAGTGGGTTGAGGTTGTCGAGGGTTTCGCGCAAGTCAGGTCGCGCGTCGAGAAACAGTTGCAGGGCATGTTCATGTCGCTGGTCGGTAGGCGCCATGGGTTTTCCTTGTGAGGCTGATGACCGTAGGTTGCCGTAGCTGTCGGCGTGTGTCGCGTGATAAATGCAGTAAAGCAGAACGATTCCTGCCGCTGCGGTGCTACAGTCCGCTTTTTTCTGACTGAGCGAAAACAATGCGAATTCTGATGGTAGCGCTGGCGGCAACACTGCTGGCCGGGTGCGCGGGTTCGGTGATGGATGATGCTCGCACGAGAACGCCGTACAAAGTCATGACCTCGGACAAGCCCGAGAAAATCGTGGCCCAGTGCGTGCAATTCGGCTGGCAGGACGAAGCGGTGTTCGGCGTGGATGCCGCCGCCTATCTGGAACCGCGCAAACAGGGGGGTACGACGGTGTACACGCGTTCCGCCGAGTCGTTTGTCGATGTGACGACCGGGCCGTCGGGCACGACGCTGAATTACTACGTGCAAAAGGATGATTTTGTCGCCAAGCGGCGCTTGGCGGCGTTGGCGACCTGCCTTTGATCATGCATTGATGCGGCCAGCCTCAGCGCGGGCAAACCCACAGGATTTTGTGTGTCGCTGAAGATTTCAGCCTCACCACAAAACCTGTGGGAGCAGGCTTGCCCGCGAAGGGGCCGGCCCATTCAAACGATCAAGCGCTTCTGGAAAAAATGCCGTTTATGTCCCGGCGGGTAGTCGTCGATTTCCCCAAACTGGCTATACCCGAGCTTTTCGTAGAACGCCGGCGCCTGAAAGTCGAAGGTGTCGAGCCATGCCCCGATGCAGCCTTTCTCCCGCGCCAGGTCTTCGGCCATGCGCATCAGCTTCGATCCAACACCCTGACCGCGGCCAGCCTCGGGCACTGACAGCAAATCAATGAACAGCCACTGGCACACCAGCCGCCCATACAGCCCGCCAAGGATCTGGTTGTGATCATCGCGCACCAGCAGGGTGAGCGGCTCCGATACCGCGATCCCGGCCTTGGCGACGTTGTAGGCATGCAGGGGCGCCAGAATGGCCTGGCGTTCTTCTTCGGTGTTGTTCTGCGACTGCTCGATGCGCAACTTCATGCGTGACGTCCTTGTAGTGTGAACCCGCAGCCTAGCCTGTCTTGGGGGCATCTTCAAAGCCCTTGCCCCAACCGTTTGGAACCGCCGCTCCCGCGTTGCGGTCTAGCCTTTACAGCGTCATTCCAGCACGCGGTTGATGAGGACCCCCCATGAATATTTTTGAAGCCCTTCGTGAAAGCCATGACCGCCAGCGTACCTACGCCAAAGCCCTGATCGCGACCAGCGGCGATACGCCGGAGCGCGTTGAAGCCTACAAGCAGCTCAAGGCCGAACTGCAGGCCCATGAAACCGCTGAAGAGCGCCACTTCTATATCCCGCTGATGGAATTCGACAACGGTGTCGATCTCAGCCGCCACGCCATTTCCGAACACCATGAGATGGACGAAATGATGGAAGAGCTCGACGAGACCGAGATGTCCAGTCCGGCGTGGCTCGCGACCGCGAAAAAACTCTCGGACAAGGTGCACCATCACCTCAAGGAAGAGGAACAGAAGTTCTTCCAGATGGCCGGGAAACTGCTCGACGACAAACAGAAAGAACAGCTGGCCGGGCAATACGAAAAGGAGTTCCAGGCGCAACTGCCGTGACGCGTGAATGCGCGATTTCGTAACCTTGACGTGTAGGTCTTTGCCTATGCGTCGAGTGAGATTCGCCGCACTTAACTGTACATATATCCAGTATTTTCGCTGTTTTACCGATTGTGTCCCGGCAGGCTGCGACAAAACCGCCGATGGACAAAAAAATCACCTCCGTTAGCTTGAAGGCCTCTCCTCGGAATGGAGAGTTCTTAAATCAACGGAGTGAAAAACATGAATCAACCACAAGCACAAACCCAACTGCGACACGGTCGCGTCATCTCCCCGGCCAGCCGCGGTGCGGTGGCGATCGAGCAAGGATTGCTCGGCGCCTGGCAGGTCAACGAAATGGAAGGCGGCAAGAATTTCCCGGCGCTGGCTGCCGGGCCTTTTCCGGCGCCTTACCAGACTGACTCCGACAGTGTCACGCCGCCTGCCGATGGCTACATCCTCAGCGGTGGCAAGACCGATGCCCGTGACTGCGTGAACTTCACCCAGGAAGAGATGAGCAAAAAACTCGGCCGCCCGTTCACCTGGCCGCTGCTCAATGTCACCCCGGGGCAGACCCTCGACATCCAATGGGAATACACCGCGCCACACACCACTCGTGGCTATCGCTGGCTGATCACCAAGGATGGCTGGGACCCGAAACAACGCATCACCCGTGCGCAACTGGAAGCCCAGCCGTTCTTCGAGGATTTTTACACGCAGGTGCCTTACTACAGCTATCCGAATGAGCTGAAGGCCAAGGTCAATCACGCGGTGAAACTGCCGGCCAACAAAAAGGGCCACCACGTCATCGTGCTGATGTGGATCGTCGCCAACACCGGTAACGCCTTCTATCAGGCCTTCGACGTCGACTTCAAATAAGTCGTCATCACCCTGAACCCACACGTTCTGAAGGATTAGAACATGTCAAAGATCGACTTTTCTTTAATGCAAAACACCACGAGCGATGCCGCCTCACTGATGCCAAGCATCGCCGGTAAAAAGATCCTCATGGGCTTCTGGCACAACTGGCCCGCGGGGCCGAGCGACGGCTACCGTCAGGGGCGCTTCGCCGAGCTCGCTCTGGAAGCGGTGCCCAAGGAATACAACGTGGTTGCCGTGGCGTTCATGAAGGGCAGCGGGATTCCAACCTTCAGGCCGTATAACCTGTCCGACGCCGAGTTCCGCCGCCAGGTCGGCGTTCTCAACAGTCAGGGCCGGGCGGTGCTGATTTCCCTCGGTGGCGCCGATGCGCAGATCGAGTTGCGCGCGGGGCAGGAACAGCCACTGGCCAACGAAATCATCCGTCTGGTGGAAACCTACGGCTTCGACGGGCTGGACATTGATCTTGAACAGAGCGCGATTGATTCCGCTGCCAACAAGACCGTCCTGCCGGCTGCGCTGAAACTGGTCAAGGATCACTACGCAGGCCAGGGCAAGCACTTCATCATCAGCATGGCACCGGAGTTTCCGTACCTGACCAGCACCGGCAAATATGTCGGTTACCTGCAAGCGCTGGAAGGCTACTACGACTTCATCGCCCCGCAGTTCTACAACCAGGGCGGCGATGGCATCTGGGTGCCGGAGGCCAACAGCGGCGCTGGCGCGTGGATCGCCCAGAACAACGATGCGCTGAAGGAGGACTTCCTGTATTACCTGACCGAAAGCCTGGTGACCGGCACTCGCGGGTTCACCAGGATTCCTGCCGAGAAGTTCGTCATCGGCTTGCCGGCCAACGTCGATGCGGCGGCGACCGGTTACGTGATCGACAAAGCGGCGGTGGGCAATGCGCTCAAGCGTCTGGCAATCAAGGGGCATCCGATCAAGGGGCTGATGACCTGGTCGGTGAACTGGGACAACGGCAGCAGCAAGGATCATGTGCCGTACAACTGGGAGTTCAGCCAGCGTTATGGTCCGCTGATCAATGGAGTGAAGCTGGCTGAGTAAGTAAGCCAAAGGGCCCGGTAGCGCTGCCGGGCTCTTTGCTTAGCGATCAAAAGAGCACCTCCATTGAAATTCAGTCCCCTGGAGGCGCTGCCGAAGGCTGCGATCTTTTCTTTAAAAACCCTCCAGCCGTCCCGTGCCCGGCCGCTGCCCACCTTCAAGCACCAGCAAGCGCTCCTTGGCCTCCAGCCCCCCGGCGAACCCGGTCAATTTCCCCGAGGCACCAATCACCCGATGACACGGCGCAACAATTGAAAGCGGATTTTTCCCATTGGCCGCACCGACGGCCCGCACGGCAGCGGGATGGCCGATCTGCTCGGCAATCTGGCTATAGGTTCGCGTCTCGCCAAACGGAATGGTCAGCAGCGCCGCCCAGACTTTTTTCTGGAAGTCGGTGCCGACAAAGTCCAGCTCCAGATCGAAGCAATGCCTTTGTCCGGCAAAATATTCTGCAAGTTGCCGAGCGGTTTTCATCAGCAGCGGATTGTCCGGCGCCTCGCTCATCGGCCCGAGACGTACGCGATTGGGTTTGTCGTTTTCCCAGAGGATGGCCACCAGTCGTGAACCGTTCGCGACCAGCTTCAGCTCACCGACCGGTGAGGGCAGGGTGATGAACGTATACGACATGGTGACCAGCTCCGGATCAGAGGATGAACAGCGCTCAGCATACTGCCTGATCGGGGAGGCGCAATACGCAAAGCCGACCATACTGCTTGTTGCTCTTGAAGCGTTCCCCTCTGTTTTGCACAGCCCCTAAAACAAAAAAAGAGATCGACTCATGAAGTACGAACCTTTGGCCAAATCGCTGATCGCGACCTCACTGGCACTCAGTTGCCTTATGGCTCACGCTGCTTCGGTGGCCCCGGTTGCCGCCGAGAACGGTATGGTCGTCACGGCGCAACATCTGGCCACGCATGTCGGTGTCGATGTACTGAAAAGCGGCGGTAACGCGGTAGATGCGGCGGTTGCCGTCGGTTATGCGCTGGCGGTGGTTTATCCCGCGGCGGGCAACCTCGGTGGCGGCGGTTTCATG
>NZ_QAIU01000154.1:0-9838 GCF_003061205.1 Pseudomonas sp. HMWF006 | reverse complement strand
AGTACGCCACCGACGTGTTCAAGAAGGACATGCGCGATTCCGGCTCGATTTTCCTGCACAACGGCGAACCGATGCAGGTCGGGCAGAAACTGGTGCAGAAGGATCTGGGCAAAACCCTGCGCACCATTTCCGAGAAGGGCGCCGACGGTTTCTATAAAGGCTGGGTGGCCGACGCGATTGTCACGTCCAGTCAGGCCAACAAGGGCATCATCACTCAGGCCGACCTCGACAAATACAAGACCCGGGAACTGGCCCCGGTGGAATGCGATTACCGTGGCTACCACGTGGTGTCGGCGCCACCACCGAGTTCCGGCGGCGTGGTGATCTGCCAGATCATGAATATCCTCGAAGGTTATCCGATGAAGGATCTGGGCTTTCACTCGGCTCAGGGCATGCACTACCAGATCGAAGCGATGCGCCACGCTTACGTGGATCGCAACAGCTACCTCGGCGACCCGGATTTCGTGAAGAACCCGCTCGAACATCTGCTCGACAAGAACTACGCGACCAAACTGCGCAACGCGATCCAGCCGCAGAAGGCCGGTGTTTCGGCGGAGCTGAAGCCTGGCGTGGCCCCTCATGAAGGCAGCAACACCACGCACTATTCGATCGTCGACAAGTGGGGCAACGCGGTGTCGGTCACTTATACCCTCAATGACTGGTTCGGCGCCGGCGTGATGGCGAGCAAGACCGGGGTGATCCTCAACGATGAAATGGACGACTTCACCTCCAAGGTCGGCGTGCCGAACATGTATGGTCTGGTGCAGGGCGAGGCCAATGCCATCGCTCCCGGCAAGGCGCCGCTGTCCTCGATGAGTCCGACCATCGTCACCAAGGACGGCAAAGTGGTCATGGTGGTCGGCACGCCGGGCGGCAGCCGGATCATCACCGCGACCTTGCTGACCATGCTCAACGTCATCGACTACGGCATGGGCCTGCAGGAAGCGGTCGACGCGCCGCGCTTCCACCAGCAGTGGATGCCGGAGGAAACCAACCTCGAAGACTTCGCGGCCAGTCCGGATACGAAGAAAATCCTCGAGAGCTGGGGCCACAAGTTCGCCGGCCCGCAGGATGCCAACCATATCGCGGCGATTCTGGTCGGTGCACCTTCTCTGGGCGGCAAACCGGTAGGGAAGAACCGCTTCTACGGCGCCAACGATCCACGGCGCAATACCGGCTTGTCACTGGGTTACTGAGCGGCGTAAAACAGGGGGCGGACGGCGTTCCGCCCCCGTCTCAAGGATTGATCAAGGAAGGCTCATCATGACCACCGCATTACTGATCATCGATGTTCAGCGGGCTCTCTGCTCGGGCCAATACCAGTGCCACGACATTCACCGCGTGATCGACACGATCAACGCCCTCGGCGCACGTGCGCGCAAGGCCGGCGTGCCGGTCGTGCTGATCCAGCATGAGGAAAAGGACAGCCCGTTGGCCTACGGTGCCGAGGGCTGGCAACTGGCCGAAGGACTGGCAACGTCCGCCAGCGATCTGCGGGTACGCAAGACTGCCCCGGATTCGTTTTATCAGACCGAACTGCGCAAACTGCTGCCCAGTGAAGATTTCGAACAACTGGTGATTTGCGGTCTGCAAACCGACTACTGCGTCAACGCCACCGTGCGTCAGGCGCATCAACTGGGTTACGACGTGGTGCTCGTTTCCGATGGCCATTCCACCCTCGACAACGGCAACATGAGCGCCGAGGACATCATCGCCGAGCACAATAAGGATCTGGCGCACCTGACCGGCTCCGTGGCGCGGATCGATGTCAAACCGGCTGCTGAAATCAGGTTCTGACCGACACATCCAATTCCCCTGTGGGAGCAGGCCCGCTCCCCCAGGATTTCTGTCAGCGTCACTGGCATACTGCGTGCCGTCTGAAGAATGGAATCTACCGATGTTCGCGCTCAAGCTCCGCCACCTCCTGATGCTCTCAGCGTTCGCTGTTGCCCCCGGCGTCCACGCCAGCAGTTTCGATTGCGCCAGTGCCGGCACCCCGACTGAAAAAACCATTTGTGCCGATCCGGATCTCTCCAATCTTGACCAGAGACTGGGTTCGGCATGGCAGTCCGCTGTGGCAAAGGTCGCCGACCCGAAAGCCCTGAAAGCGGATCAGCGCGGATGGCTCAAGCAACGCAATCAATGTAACGAACAGGTCCCCTGTTTACGCCGGCAGTACCTGATGCGGCTCACGGCCCTTGAATACATGGTCAAGCCGTTTTCCTGGAATAGCACCTGGCAGCTCATTCCCTGGGGTGTTTCAGAAGGGGCAGAGCTGAAAACACAGCGCAAGGGGGCCTCACAGATCACCTTCGATATTTCAGCGGCGAACGGTAGTCACTCGGGTGAGCTGGAGGGGGTCGCCACTGTGGAGGGTACGCAGGCCCGTTACGCAGAAGGAGACTGCGTTTTGACGTTCACGGCGCTCAATGGACTCATGGACGTGACACAGACTGGCGATGCTTCCGACTGCGGTGCCGGGATGGGTGTTTACTACGGCGGTCGGTATGTGGCATCGAAGCAAACGGTCGCGGTGGGTTATGACTTGCTCACACTGGGCGTGGTACAGACTCGACGAGAAAACGAGATCGTGCACACGCTTCTCGGCGGCGACTATCAGGTGCTTCTGCAAAACTGTGGCATTACACAGACAGGTGATGCCTCTGTCGATGTACCCAACGGTGAAGTCAGCAAATACTGGGTCCGGGGGCTGCCATCGAGCAATGCAGCGATTGTGATGCGTGCACCGGATGAGCGAATTTGGCTGGTGGTGTTGGTATTTGACCAGCAGGGTAAATCCCGTGCGCGCTACTACACCAACGTTGCCGAGTGGAAAGGGCGTTTGCCTGACGCCTTGCGGGCCTGGCACAGGGACCTGGGGGGTGAATTGGTTCTGCCTCTGGACTTCATGCCCTGACCGGGTTGCGCGGCTGCCTCTTCAAGTCGCAAACAAAACCCCACGAATCTCCCCCGTCCGCGGCGGCATCATCACGCCCTCCAGCACCATCCGCGTGATCGTCTGCGCTGCCGTCTGGTAGTCCTCATCCTGCGGCTCGGGTCGGCCAGTGATGCAACCCATCTGCCAGCCAATATTGGTGTACGTGCGCGTCGCCGACCAGATGAATAGCATCAAATGCTCCGGATCCACCGGGGCCAGCAAACCGCGCTCGATCCAGCTGCGCAAACATTCAACATTGCGTCGCGCCTCAGCGTGCAAGAGGTCGCGGCACTCAGCGGGCAGTTGGCGACCACCCAGCAGCAATTCGCTGCTGAACACCTTGGCAGCCGCCGGATGTTCACGGGCGATGCGAATTCTGGCGGCGACGTAGGCACGCAGGCCAATCAGCGGGTCATCGCTTTCACGCAACACCGCCGAGGCTTCCAGCAGTGGCTCGACAAAACCCAGCAGCACTTTGCAGTACAGGTTTTCCTTGGTCTGGAAGTAGTAATACAGGTTGGCCTTGGGCACCCCGGCGCGGGCCGCGATGTCACGGGTCTGGGTCGCGTCGAAGCCGTTGGCGGCGAATGCCTGGCTGGCGGCGGCCAGAATCGACTGTTCGTTGCGAACGCGGATGGCGCTCATGGATACACGGTAAGAATGGACGGCATGGGAAGGTTCTGACGAAATCGGTTTCGCAATATACAAAACTATATAGCGATGAAGCCAGCGCACTCGACACGCAGCGCTATGCTGGTTCGAACATTCAAACAAAGGAGGGAAGGGCAAATGACCATCAAGGCGTGGCGAGCGGACGCAACACATCTGGACGCGGTGGCACCGTTGTTCGACGCTTACCGGGGGTTTTATCAGCAACCGGCGAACCTGGCGCAATCGCGGGCGTTTATTGCCGAACGCCTGGCTAACGACGAATCGGTGATTTTTTTCGCTGAGGATGACAGCGGCGAAGCGCTCGGTTTTGTGCAGTTGTACCCGACGTTTTCCTCCATTGATGCTCACCGCACCTGGCTGCTCAGCGATCTGTTTACCACGCCTGCCGCTCGTGGCCGCGGCGTGGGCCGACTGCTGATGAACAGCGCCCGCGACTTTGCCCTGCAAACCGGCGCCAAGGGCCTGGTATTGGAAACCGCCACCGATAACCTCAGCGCGCAGAGCTTGTACGAATCGCTGGGTTATGTGCGTGACACCGGTTACTACACCTACCTGCTGGATTTGCGTCAGGCTTGAGTGCAGGCCTTCAGCAACCGCTCGATCTGCGCCAATTCCCAGGTACTGAGCAAACTCACAGGATCAGTGCCGTAGCGCTGCCAGGTATCGAGCGCACCTTCCTGGCCATCGGCACTGCGAGCGTATTCACAGTGATGTAACTGCGCGTCTGCAAAATCCAGCAGCAGTCGCCAGCCTTCGATATCGACGGCAATCAGTGCGGATTCGCTTGGCGCTGCGCACACTTCAACTGTCAGTACGCCCAGTGCGGCTTCACGCAGACGCTGGCTCACTTCGCGGGCAGTCAGAAAACACGGCATGTTCTGCACTCATTCAAAGCACGAGCGCGCAGCATAAAGGTCAGGTTGATCAGTGTCAGCGTTCACTGGCCCGCGGTGGAACAATTCCGTAACATCCGCAACCCTCTTTTTCCGCGAACACCCGCGGCCGTGCTCATCGGCCGCCCAGTCAGGTAAACCATGAAACCGATTCGTCTGCGCGCCGATGTCCTGGCCGGACTCACCACCTCGTTTGCCCTGTTGCCCGAGTGCATTGCGTTTGCGCTGGTGGCTCACCTCAACCCGCTGATGGGCCTGTATGGCGCGTTCATCATTTGTACGCTGACCGCTTTGTTTGGCGGCCGGCCGGGCATGGTCTCCGGTGCAGCGGGTTCGATGGCGGTGGTCATCGTCGCGCTGGTGGTGCAACACGGCGTGCAATACCTGCTGGCGACGGTGTTGCTCGGCGGCCTGATCATGATGGCGTTCGGGCTGTTGCGTCTGGGTAAACTGGTGCGCATGGTGCCGCACCCGGTGATGCTCGGTTTCGTCAACGGTCTGGCGATCATCATTGCGCTGGCGCAACTGGAGCATTTCAAGAACGGTGAAGCCTGGCTGAGCGGCACGCCGTTGTACCTGATGACCGGGCTGGTGCTGTTGACCATGGCCATCGTCTATCTCCTGCCGCGCCTGACCCGCGCGGTGCCGCCGGCCCTGGTGGCAATCCTCGGCGTCGGCCTGCTGGTCTACCTGTTTGGCCTGCCGACCCGCACTTTGGGCGACATGGCACACATCGCCGGTGGCCTGCCGACTTTCGCGCTGCCGGACATTGCATGGGATCTCGAAACCCTGCGCATCATCGCGCCGTACGCAATCCTGATGGCGCTGGTCGGGTTGCTGGAAACCCTGCTGACCCTCAACCTCACCGATGAAATCACCGAGACCCGGGGCTATCCGGATCGCGAATGCGTGGCGCTGGGCGCGGCGAACATGGTCAGTGGCGCATTCGGCGGCATGGGCGGTTGCGCGATGATTGGCCAGACGGTGATCAACCTCAGTTCCGGCGGGCGGGGGCGTCTGTCGGGTGTGGTGGCGGGGGTGTTGATTCTGTTGTTTATCCTGTTTCTGTCGCCGCTGATCGAGCGTATTCCGCTGGCGGCGCTGGTCGGGGTGATGTTCGTGGTGTCGCAGCAGACCTTCGCCTGGGCCTCGTTGCGGGTGCTGAATAAAGTGCCGCTCAACGATGTGCTGGTGATCATTGCGGTGACAACCATCACTGTGTTCACCGATCTGGCCACGGCGGTGCTGTGCGGCATCATCATCGCCGCGCTCAATTTCGCCTGGCAGCAGGCTCGCGAGTTGTACGCCGATGAACATCTGGAGGCCGATGGCAGCAAACTCTATCGCCTGCATGGCACGTTGTTTTTTGCCTCGACCACGCCGTTCCTCAATCAATTCGATCCGGCCAACGACCCGGCGAAGGTGACGCTGGATTGCCGGCATTTGAGCTTCGTCGATTATTCGGCGATCGCCGCGCTGAAAACCTTGCGCGAGCGCTACGCCAAGGCGGGCAAGGAATTGCAGGTGTTTCACCTCTCCGAGCGCTGCAAGAAACTGCTCAAGCGTGCCGGCGTCGAGCACCACTGATCCTGTGTGGAAGCGGGCTTGCTCGCGAAGGCGTCGTGTCATTCAACGCTGAAGTTGAGTGATCCATCGCCTTCGCGAGCAAGCCCGCGCCCACATTGGTTTTTGCGTTTAAGCGATGGCCGGAAAGTCGATGTCGGTCAGCGCGGTGTTGTTCAGATAGTTGGTCAGGGTCTGCACGGCCACCAGCGCGATCACTTCAATGATCTTCACGTCGTTGATGCCGGCAGCGCGTGCGGCGGCGATCTGTTCGTCGTTCAAGTGGCCGCGGCTCTCGGTCAACTGCCGGGCGAGAGTGGCGTAGGCGTTGAGTTCACCCTGACGCGCGGCGACGATGTCTTCGGCCGACAGCCCGGCCTTGCCGGCAAACAGCGTGTGTGCTGCCAGGCAATAATCGCATCCGTTGACCTGTGACGTGGCGAGGTACACCGCTTCCTTTTCCTTGGCGCTGAGCGAGGTTTTGCCGAGGATCGCCGAGGCTTGCACGTAGGTTTCCAGCGCCACCGGCGCCTGGGCCAGGGTGGCGAACAGATTCGGCAGGAAACCGATCTTCTTTTTCACGCCTTCCAGTACCGGGCGAGTGGCGTCAGTGGCGGTGTCGAGGCTGATAGCGTTGATGCGGCTCATGGTGATTCTCCGAAAATCCGCGGCGAAGTGCAGCGGGGATGGAGGCCATGTTAGGCAGCGCAACTGGCGCCTTGGCGGCAAATCGTCGAGGATATGCGGCAGATCGTCCAGAATTGCCGGCCAAGCGCCTTCGCGACACGGCGTCAGCGGTGCAACCAAAAAAGCAGCAGATTTGCCTCGGAGTCGCCCATGGATCGCCTTTCCACCTTGCTCAGCCATTTCGGCGTAAACGCCGGGACCTTTCACAGCGGCACGTTTTGCGGCCTCAGCGTGCATGCCGACGAACCGTGCGGCCATGTGCACCTGTTGCAAGCGGGCGAGTTGCTGCTCAAACCCGGCAACGCGCGCGAAATCAGACTCGATGAGCCTTCGCTTATTTTCTTTCCCGGCCCCTTTGCCCATCGGATGTTCGCCGACGAGGCCATGAACCCCCGGATCGTCTGCGCGACGCTGACATTTGACGGCGGTTCCGGTAATGCCCTGGCGGCAGCCTTGCCGGATTATCTGGTGCTCAAACTCACGGAGATACCGGAGCTGGGCGGCACGCTGGAGTGGTTGTTCAAGGAAGCTTTCGAAGCGCATTGCGGGCGGGTGGCAGTGATGGACCGATTGTTCGAATTGCTGGTGATTCTGTTGTTGCGCCACCTTATCGAGCGTCGCGAACAGCAGCCGGGGATGATGGCCGGGCTGGCCGATCCACGGCTGTCACGTGCACTGAATCTGATCCACGAACAACCGGAAAAACCGTGGAGCGTGGCCGAACTTGCCGCCGCCGCCAACCTGTCCCGCGCAGGATTTGCCGAACACTTTCGCCGCGTCGTCGGGCAGCCACCGGCGGATTATCTGCTGAGCTGGCGAGTCAGTCTGGCGCAAAAACGTCTGCGCGAAGGCAAGCCGATTGCGTTGATTGCCGAAGAAGTCGGCTATGAAAGTCCGTCGGCGCTGGCCCGGGCGTTTCGACGCAAGACCGGGCTCAGTCCTCGAGCGTGGAAGGCAGCCAACTGAGGTCATTTGGCGAATTTCTTCGCTCCGACCACGCATGAAATCACGCCCAGCGTCACTGCCAGCATGCCGAGGCTGACGTGTTCATGCAGCAGTGTCGCGGCCAGGGCCAGGCCGAAAAACGGTTGCAGCAACTGCAACTGACCGACCGCCGCGATCCCGCCCTGAGCCAGGCCGCGATACCAGAAAACGAAGCCGATCAACATGCTGAACAACGCGACGTAAGCCAGGCAAAGCCACGCTGACAGACTGATGTCGTGGAACGAGGCGGGCGCCAGCCACAGACTCAGCAGTGCCATCACCGGCAGCGCCAACACCAGGGCCCAGCAGATCACCTGCCAGCCACCGAGGCTTCGCGACAGTTTTGCGCCTTCGGCGTAACCGAGGCCGCAGGCCAGAATGGCGGCGAGCATCAGCAGGTCGCCGGTGGGCGAAGCGGTCAGCCCCTGGGCCAGGGCGAATCCGACCACCAGCGCACTGCCAAGTATCGAGAAGATCCAGAACACCGGTCGTGGCCGTTCACCGCCGCGCAACACGCCGAAGATCGCGGTGGCCAGCGGCAGTAGTCCGACGAACACAATCGAATGCGCCGAGGTCACGTGTTGCAAGGCCAACGCGGTCAGCAACGGAAAACCGAGCACCACGCCGAGCGCGACAATCAACAGCGACCACCACTGCTCGCGCGCCGGGCGTGGTTCGCGAAACAGCCACAACAGCGCCACCGCACACAACCCGGCAATGGCTGCGCGTGCCACGGTGAGAAACACCGGATCGAATTCCAGCACGGCCAGACGCGTGGCCGGCAATGAGCCGCTGAAGATCACCACGCCGATAAAGCCGTTGATCCAGCCGCTGGTTTTGTCCAGGGTCGGGTGGGGCAGATTCGAGGTTTGTTCCATACGCCTTCATGCTCGGAGAGGGGGTTGTGTTTCGGTCATGCTAGAGCCGAGAATCAGCACAATCAAAGAATTGTCATGGATACATCCAGCGATGCCGCGATCCCGCTACAAGACACTGGTCGACGCTTACGCCGGCGACATCCGCGCCGGGCGTCTGGCGCCGGGCACACGATTGCCGACCCACCGGGAACTGGCGGCCAGCGCCGGGCTGGCGCTGGCCACCGCGTCGCGGGTGTACGCCGAGCTGGAGGCGATGGGGCTGGTCAGCGGCGAAACCGGACGCGGCACTTTTGTGCGGGAGACCTCGTTGGCGCTGGGGCAGGGCATTGATCAGAAAGACGTGGCGGTCGGCATGATCGACCTCAATTTCAACTACCCGTCGTTGCCCGGTCAGGCCGACCTGTTGCGCACGGCGCTGCGCCAGTTGGCACTGTCCGGCGACCTTGAAGCGCTGTTGCGTTACCAGCCCCACGCCGGTCGCCAGCACGAACGCGCTTCGGTGGCGCGCCATCTGACGGCGCGCGGGGTCAACGTCGACGCCGCGCAAGTGTTGATTGTCAATGGCGCTCAGCAAGGGCTGGCGGTGACGCTGATGGCGTTGCTCAAGCCCGGCGATGTCATCGCGGCCGACGCGCTGACCTATTCCGGTTTCAAAGTGCTGGCCGAAGCGTTGCATCTGGAGGTAGTGGCGATCCCGTGTGGCGAGCACGGGCCGGATCTGTCGGCACTCGACGCGCTGTGCCGCCAGCGCCCGGTGCGCGCGGTGTACAGCATGCCGACGCTGCACAATCCACTGGGTTGGGTGATGCCGATCGAGCAGCGCGAGCAACTGGTCATGCTTGCCCGCCAACATGACCTGATCCTGATCGAAGACGCGGCCTACGCCTTTCTGGTGGACAACCCGCCCCGGACCTTGATCGACATGGCACCCGAGCGCACGGTGTACGTGTCCGGGCTGTCAAAAAACATTGCGACCGGTCTGCGCGTCGGTTTTATTGCGGCGCCCGACACGAGGGTGCCGGCACTGGAGCGGATCATCCGCGCCACCACTTGGAACACCCCCGGGGTGATGACCGCGATGGCATGCGGCTGGCTCGATGACGGCACCGTCACGCTGCTCGAGGCGCAAAAGCGTCACGATGCCAGGGCGCGCCAGACACTGGCCGCCGAGTTGTTGAAGGGCCTGCGCTGCATTGGCCATCCGTCCTCGTACTTCCTATGGC
>NZ_QAIU01000153.1:4200-8557 GCF_003061205.1 Pseudomonas sp. HMWF006 | reverse complement strand
CACTGGCGCGATCACCTCGGCCAGTTCGGCGGCATCTTCGGCCACGCAAGCGGCGGAAGACGTGGCGCGTCAGCAGCAAGCGGCCTCGCGGCAGAATCAGGCCTCGGTGTTTACCGTGCAGGTGCTGAGTTTCGGCAACGAACAACTCGCCCCAACCCGCGATGGCGCCAGCCGCACCCCGGCCCCGGGCTACAACCCGAACAGCCCGGTGCAGGTGCTGGGGGCAGGGGCGCTGGATGAACAGGCGAAGCAGCAGTTGACCGAAGAGGAGCGCGGGCAACTGACGCTGTAAACGACTCTCGTGCAGTACGTTTGGGCGGCCATTTGGCCGCCCTTTTTTTATGTTGACGAGGTTCGTGGGTATTGTTGTCGAGTGTGGACTAAGGTCAGTATTTTGATTCGCCCGTTCACTCGATAGACCATTACATAGTTTGGATTGACCACCATTTCCCGGGTGCCTGGTGCTCGACCGGGTCTGTAACCATAGGGAATTGATGAAAGCCTTTGCGTTGCTGTACCAACCTTGCGCTGCAAAGCCGCTGAAGCGTTGGAATTGTATTGTTCAATGTAGTCGATAATGTCAGCCAGATCGTCCAGAGCCTGATTGCTCCATTCAAGCGGCAGCGCGTCGATTCTTGCGTTTCTCTTCTAATAGTTGGTCGAGCCGCACCATGGCTTCCTCATGGGGAATGCCCGGGCGAGGATCATCCAGTGCAGCCTGCACCTTGGCACGAAACCAGCGATCGTAGCTCTCTGCCTCTTCTTCGGATTCGAACTCAGAATAAAACGGGGAAAGCAATATGCTCATATGACCTCCGTGATCAATTTCAAGCAGTCTAAGGGGGAGTGGCCCGTTGTCGTCACTGGCTGACGATGCACCCCATGAGCCCTTGAGGAACCATGGGATAACGGAGCCCAGTATCTGCAAGCGCCCCCTATAAATCTGCCAGACGTTTCATCCTGTTGTCCGGTAATCTCGACCGCCGCTGTAGGCGAATTCCACCAACGTGTTTTTCAGGTTTTTAGGCTACAAATCCAGGTGCGCTTTCCTACAAATACACTCAGAACGCATAGGGAATACTCACCTTCGCCCACAACATTTCCCCCTCCGGCCGGTTCTCCACATCAAACTCCTTGGCCCAGCGAATCTCCGCGCTGGCGTACTTGAGAAAAGTGAAGTGCAGCGCCGGGCCGATGGCGAACACTTTGCCACGTACGCCGTCATCCACGTCCTGCCCGGCGAACTGCACGGTGTGGCCGTACTGTTTGTCATCGGTGGTCTGCTTGAGGAAATAGCCGTTGACCCCGAGCATCAGGTCGTCGGTGATCTTGTAGCTGGCCGAATAGTCGAAGTGGAAGATCTGCCCGGACTTGTAGTCGGTGTCCTTGTTCTTCTCGTTGAAGCTGTAGGTGGTCTTCATCGATATTTCGGTGTTGTCGGTCGGCAGCCAGGTGAACGAGAACAGCGGCTTGTAGGTGGAGAAATTGTTGCTGGTATTGGCCAGTCGATCGACGCTGTATTCGCCGGTGGGTAAGGTGACTTCCACGGCGGCGCCAAGGGTCAGGTTTTTGCCCATGTCCCACAAAATGATCGGCGCGAAGGTGGTATCGCCCATGCCTTCGCGGGTGTCGCTCAAACCGAACACCGCGACCTCTTGCTTCAGCCACGGCTGGGCGATGTAGCCGGCCAGGCGTCCGCCGAATATTCGTACCGGGCTCAGGTAGTCGAGGCGCGGAATCACCGCAGTGGATTCGATTTCAACCTTCGGCACCTTGCCGCCCAGCGAGCTGATGTTGAGCTTGGTCGATTTGTAATGGTTGTAGTAGAGGTTGAACGCGACCATGTTCTCAGGAAGGCTGTCGACCTCCAGCGGCAGCATGAAGAAACCGTCAGTGCCAGTGCCGATATTGTCGACCCCGGCTTCGGTGGCAAGGGCGGGCAACGTCAGGGTGCAACCCGCCATGAAAAAGGCGAGCGGCAAGCAGGAGGGTGCACGGTTCGGGCTCATAACTGTCCTCATTATTATTGTGATTGGGACCTGGCACCGGTCGCACGGGGCGCCGGTACGTTAGAAATAAGCGTTTGGCGTACATTCGGGCAGGGTATTGGCGGACAACGAGGGGGGCATCTGCGGACAGTCCGTTGACCCTGTGCTAACTTCCTTCGACATGACCGGTTACAAAAATAACAATCAAGCGTGATCCGGAATGTCAGCCTCCATGAACGTAAAAGTCCAAGACCCGACCTTTGAACTGGCGTTGGTGTCGCCGTTTCTCCTGCAAACCCTCGCCGAGGTCGTGCACAACAAGGGCCTCGACCCGGAAAGCCTGTGCCGTGGCCTGGGCTTGACGCTCGAGGATCTGCAGGATCCGGCGCAGCGGATTTCCTATCGCCAGGCCGTGGCGATGATTCAGCGCGGGCTCAAAGTGCTGCCCAATCAGGGCCTCGGTCTGTGGGTCGGCGCGCAGAATGTGCTGGGAACGCTGGGCTTGCTCGGGCATGTGCTGTCGCTGTGCAAGACTTTGCGCGATGCCTTTGCGCTGGGCATTCGTCATCAGCACACCTCGGGCGGGATTGTGGTGTCCAGTGTCGATGTGGTCGGTGAGCAGGTGCATCTCGACGCCGAATGCCGCTTGCCATTCGCCGACGTGCAGGTGTTTGCAGTCGAAGAGTTTTTCGCCAGTTTGCTGGTGTATGGCCGCGCACTGGTGGGGGCTGAGTTCAAGGCGATTGCCGTGGAGTTCGTGCATGCCGCGCCGGATTACCTGAGCGAATACCATCGGTTGCTGGGGCCGCAGGTGCGCTTCGGTTGCCTGCACAACCGGATGCTGATCGACGCGCAATGGCTCGATGTGCACTTGCCCAATCATCACTCGCTGGCGTTGCGCCAGGCCGTCGCGTTGCTTGAGCTGGAAGCGGCGCAGGTGCATCAGAAGCTGGATCTGATTCAGGCGGTGGAGCGGGCGATCGCCCGTGACTTGAGCCGTGGCAGTCACATTGAAAAGATTGCCGGTGATTTGAACATGAGCAGCCGTACCTTGCGCCGGCGTCTGACCGAGCATGCGTTGACCTTTGAAGCACTGCTGGAACAAGTGCGGCAGGCGCGGACCTTGAGCCTGCTGGCCAATCCGGACATGCCGATCGAACGCATCACCGAAGAAGTGGGCTATAGCGATGTGCGCAGTTTTCGCCGGGCCTTCAAGCGCTGGACGGGGATGAGCCCGAGCGCCTGGCGGCATGACGCAAACCCTCACCCCAGCCCTCTCCCAGGGGGAGAGGGGGCCGACCGAGGTGTTTTGCGTCATCCATCGACCTGAAAGATTGTGTCGATTATGGACTTGAGAGCGTGAGGGCCGATCGACGTCATGCATCGACCTGAAAGATTTTTGTCGATTATGGATTCGGTACAGCACTTTCAAGTCGGCGTATCTCCACAGCATCCCCCATTCAGTTCCCTCTCCCAGAGGGAGAGCGGGCTGATCGAGGTGTTTTGCGTCATCCACCGACCTGAAAGATTTTTGTCGATTATGGATTCGGTACAGCACTTTCAAGTCGGCGTATCTCTACAGCATCCCCCATTCAGTTCCCTCTCCCTCCGGGAGAGGGCTAGGGTGAGGGGCTTTTAGCATTCTCCAAACCCACACAAAGCCTCCGGCTACAGGTAAACTCCCGCGCACTTTCCCAAGGAGTTCACATGAGTTACTACCAGCCGGGCATTCTTGCCACCCCAGTTCCGCCACAAGCACGTCATCTGTTTTTTGCCCTTGAATCGGTAGCAGCCCTGCCGCAGGCGATCGACAACCTGATGCATTTGGTGGACGGCAAGTCGGCGGTGGTCGGTTTCGGTGAATCCCTGGCCCAGGCCCTGAATGTGCAGATCGACGGCCTGCGCAGCTTCCCGGCCATGAGCGGCGTCGGCGTCGACAATCCGTCGACCCAGCACGCGCTGTGGGTCTGGCTGCACGGTGTCGACCGTGGCGAACTGCTCAACCGCAGCAATGCCCTCGAAGCCGCACTGGCCCCGGCCCTGCGCCTGGTCGAGAGGCAGGAAGCCTTCCGCCACAAGGACGGCCACGACCTGACCGGTTACGAAGATGGCACCGAAAACCCGCATGACGAAGCCGCCATCGCTGCCGCGTTGCTGGGCGAGGGCGCCGAAGGCCTGGTCGGCGGCAGCTTCGCCGCGATCCAGCAGTGGCAGCACGACCTCAAGGGTTTCCATCAGTTGTCCGCCGAAGACAAGGACAACATCATGGGCCGTCGCCTCAGCGACAACGAAGAGATCGACGACGCGCCGGTCTCCGCCCACGTCAAACGCACTGCGCAGGAAAGCTTTGCGCCGGAGGCGTTTATGGT
>NZ_QAIU01000153.1:0-4190 GCF_003061205.1 Pseudomonas sp. HMWF006 | reverse complement strand
CGCGTTCGGTTTCTCGCTGGACGCTTTCGAAGCCCAACTGCGGCGCATGAGCGGGCTGGAAGACGGCATTACCGACGGTCTGTACCGCATCAGTCGGCCGATCACTGGCGGCTACTACTGGTGCCCACCGCTCAAGGACGGTCACCTCGATCTGCGCGCCTTGCGCATCGGCTAAGGTTTCAACCAAACGGAGTGGGGCGATGAACCAGGTGCGCTGGGGCATGATCGGCTGTGGCAGCGTTGCCGAGCGCAAGAGCGGGCCGGCCTTCTACAAGGCGCCCGGTTCGGCACTGGTGGCGGTGATGGGCCGACGCCTTGAGGCGGTGGCCGATTACGCCGCGCGTCATGCCATCGCCCGGGTCTACACCGACGTTGACGCGCTGATCAACGATCCCGAGGTGGACGCGGTGTACATCGCCACGCCCCCCGACAGCCACTACGCCTACAGCCTCAAAGTCGCCGCCGCCGGCAAGCATTGCTGCGTGGAAAAACCGATGGCGCTCAACGCCGCGCAAAGCCGCGAGATGCAGCAGGTCTTTGCCGATGCGGGGCTGTACCTGTTCGTGTCCTATTACCGCCGTTCGTTGCCGCGTTTCCAGCAGGTGCGGCAATGGCTGGAACAGGGGCGCATCGGCGAGGTGCGGCATTTGAGCTGGACGCTGACCAAGGCGCCGTCGCCGGCCGATCTGGACGGCCGCGCCAACTGGCGCACCGACCCAAGCGTGGCCGGTGGCGGTTACTTTGCCGACCTGGCCAGCCATGGTTTTGACCTGTTCCAGTACCTGCTCGGCGACATTGTCGAAGTCGCCGGTTTCACCGCACGACAGGCCGGTTTGTATCCCGCCGAAGATGCCGTCAGCGCCAGTTGGCGGTTCGCCTGCGGGGCACTCGGCATGGGCTGCTGGAGCTTTGTTGCGGATCGGCGCGAGGATCGGGTCGAGATCATCGGCAGTCAGGGACGGATCGCGTTTTCCGTGTTTGATGAGCATCCGGTGCAGCTGCAGGCCGATGAAACCATCAGTCTGGAAATCCCCCACCACGAGCACATCCAGTGGCATCACGTACTGGGAATGAATGCGCATATTCGCGGAGATTCGCCCCATCCGGCAGTCGCCGAACAAGCGCTCAAGACCGATTGGGTCATGGATCAGATTCTCAAACGCCAGTAGTACGCAATTCTCCTGTAAGAGTGAGCCTGCTCGCGATAGCGGAGTGCCAGACACCGGGCTCGTATCTGATATGCCGCTATCGCGAGCAGGCTCACTCTTACAAAAAGCGATCGTGTGAAGCATCTAAGGTTATGCCCATTCGGTATTTCTCAAGCTTGTCATAACGTCTCTAAGATCACGTCATAACTCGTTATAACAAGTGATCCCGTGATGACCGATAACGTTCTGTCCCTCAGCAGTGTCCCGCTGCACACCCAACTGCGCGACGTCCTCCGTGCGCGGATTCTCGACGGCGAATACCCGCAAGACAGCCAGATGCCTTCCGAAAGCGAACTCGGCACGCTGTTCAAAGTCAGCCGCATCACCGTGCGCCAGGCCTTGGGCGATCTGCAGAAAGAAGGACTGATCTTCAAGATTCACGGCAAGGGCACCTTCGTCGCCAAGCCGAAAACCTTCCAGAACGTCAGCAGCCTGCAAGGCTTGGCCGAGTCCATGACCGGGCGCGGCTACGAGGTGATCAACCGCCTGCGCAGCTTTAAATTCATCCCCGCCGACAAGCGTGTGGCCGAGCGCCTGCAAGTCGCCGAAGGCGAAACCGTGGCGCAGATCAAACGCGTGCGTCTGATCAACCGCGAGCCGATTTCCCTGGAAATCACCTACTTGCCCAAAGCCCTTGGCGAACGCCTGGAGAAGGCGGATCTGGTGACGCGTGACATCTTCCTGATTCTGGAAAACGACTGCGGCATCGCCCTCGGCCATGCCGATCTGGCCATCGACGCGGTGCTGGCTGACAGCGACCTGACCCAGGCGCTGAACGTCGAGGCCGGCTCGCCGATCATGCGCATTGAACGCTTGACCCACGACGCCAACGGCCAGCCGCTGGACTTCGAACACCTTTACTACCGTGGCGATGCGTTCCAGTACCGCCTGCGGATCGACCGGCAAAAAGGGGAGCAGGCATGACCCGCAACGTTCTCGAGCAGGAATACGACATCGTTGTCATCGGCGGCGGCACGGCCGGCCCGATGGCCGCGATCAAGGCCAAAGAAAAGAACCGCGATTTGCGCGTGCTGCTGGTCGACAAGGCCAACGTCAAACGCAGCGGCGCGATCAGCATGGGCATGGACGGCCTGAACAACGCAATCATTCCCGGCCACTCGACGCCGGAGCAGTACACCAAGGAAATCACCATCGCCAACGACGGCATCGTCAATCAGGCCGCCGTTTACGCCTACGCCACCCACAGTTTTGAAACCATCGAACAGCTCGACCGCTGGGGTGTGAAGTTCGAGAAGGACGAAACCGGCGATTACGCGGTGAAAAAAGTCCACCACATGGGCGCCTATGTGTTGCCGATGCCGGAAGGGCATGACATCAAAAAGGTCTTGTATCGCCAGTTGAAACGCGCGCGGGTGAGCATCACCAATCGGCTGGTCTGCACGCGTTTGCTGACCGACGCGCAGGGCGCGGTCAACGGGGTGATGGGCTTTGATTGCCGCACCGCCGACTTCCATGTGATCAAGGCCAAGGCTGTGATCCTTGCCTGCGGTGCCGCCGGCCGCCTGGGGCTGCCGTCCTCGGGTTACCTGATGGGCACCTATGAAAACCCGACCAATGCCGGCGACGGCTACGCGATGGCGTATCACGCCGGGGCCGAGCTGGCCAATCTCGAATGCTTCCAGATCAACCCGTTGATCAAGGACTACAACGGTCCGGCCTGCGCCTACGTCACCGGCCCGCTGGGCGGCTACACCGCCAACAACAAGGGCGAACGCTTCATCGAGTGCGACTACTGGAGCGGGCAGATGATGTGGGAGTTTCACCAGGAACTGGAAAGCGGCAACGGCCCGGTGTTCCTCAAGCTCGATCACCTGGCCGAGGAAACCATCCAGAACATCGAGGAGATCCTGCACAGCAACGAGCGCCCGAGCCGTGGCCAGTTCCACGCCAATCGCGGCACTGACTACCGCACGCAAATGGTCGAGATGCACATCTCCGAGATCGGTTTTTGCAGCGGCCATTCGGCGTCCGGGGTGTGGGTCAACGAGCGGGCCGAGACGTCGGTGAAAGGCTTGTACTCCGCGGGTGACATGGCAGCGGTACCGCACAACTACATGCTCGGCGCGTTCACCTATGGCTGGTTTGCCGGGCACAACGCGGCGGATTTTGTCGCCGGACGTGAGTTCTCTGCACTGGATCTTCAACAGATCGAAAAAGAGCAGGCGCGAGTCTACGCGCCGCTGGACCGCGAGCATGGCCTGCCGCCGGCCCAGGTCGAGTACAAGCTGCGGCGTTTCGTCAACGACTACCTGCAACCGCCGAAAGTGACGAAGAAGATGCAGATCGGCCTGCAACGCTTCAGCGACATCGAATGCGACCTCGAGCAGATGAAGGCCAACAACGCCCACGAACTGATGCGTGCGATGGAAACCAGCGTGATCCGCGACTGCGCCGAAATGGCTGCGCGCGCCTCGTTGTTCCGCGCCGAAAGCCGTTGGGGGCTCTACCACTACCGGGTCGATCACCCACAACGCAACGACAGTGAATGGTTCTGCCACTGCCATCTGAAGAAGGGTGACGACGGCCGCATGACCAGTTTCAAGAAACCCGTCGAGCCGTACATCATCCCGCTCGATGCCGAAGAAATGCAGGCCTATGACCGCTTGCGGGTGGGCGCTTTTGCCGCTTGATACACCACTAGAGAGAGTCCGAACCATGGCCTATCAAGCCCAGGAAATCTTCTTCCGCTCCAACGCCCCGGTCACTGTGGACGAGGACAAATGCATCGCCGAAAAGGGCTGCACGGTGTGCGTCGACGTCTGCCCGATGGACCTGCTGGCGATCAACCCGGCCACGCAAAAGGCCTACATGGCGTTCGATGAATGCTGGTACTGCATGCCCTGTGAAAAGGACTGCCCGACCGGTGCGGTGAAAGTCGACATTCCCTATTTATTGCGTTGACTGATAGGGCCTCATCGCAGGCAAGCCAGCTCCCACAGGGATTTGCAGTGGGACATAAGT
>NZ_QAIU01000018.1:0-3824 GCF_003061205.1 Pseudomonas sp. HMWF006 | reverse complement strand
CCGTGAAGCCGGTGCTGGAACCGTGAGCGGCGATGTCCACGACCACGCGTTTACCTTGCGCGGTCTGGCCGACGACGCGTTGTTCGTTGGCGGTGTCCGGGGTTTCGCGGTGGACTTTGAGCAAGCCTTGTTCCTGCAACAGGCCTTCGACCAATGCGGGGCCAAGCGCCGCGCCGATGGTGTTGGAACCCTGAATGCGCAACACCGGGCCGTTTTCAGAGATGGGCAGGGTGGCGGCAGACACCGACAGCCATGCACTCGACAGAAAAACGAACAGAACACGCAGGGTCATGCCGGCACCGAATCAAGCCAAGGGGATTGCCGGGGAGATTAAGTCAGGCGCATGACCGAAACATGACACCGATGAAACTGTGGGAGCGAGCTTGCTCGCGAATACGGAGTGTCAGTCACCCGATATGTTTCGGATGCAACGCATTCGCGAGCAAGCTCGCTCCCACAGGCGATTCGAAGGTCAGGCCAGTTCCAGCCAGATCGGCGCGTGATCCGACGGTTTTTCCATCCCGCGCAATTCATAGTCCACGCCCGCGTCCTTGACCCGTGGCAACAGACCGTGGGAGGCGAGGATCACGTCGATGCGCAGGCCACGCTTGGGCTCATCTTCAAAGCCACGGCTGCGGTAGTCGAACCAGCTGAACATGTCGGTGACGTCCGGGTTCAAGTGGCGATAGCTGTCGGTCAGGCCCCAGTTTTTCAGGCGGGCCATCCACTCGCGCTCTTCCGGCAGGAAGCTGCATTTGCCGGTTTTCAGCCAGCGCTTCATGTTGTCCGGGCCGATGCCGATGTCGCAGTCTTCCGGGGAAATGTTCACATCACCCATCACCACCAGCGGCTGTTCGTTGTGGAACTGGCTTTCCAGCAGGGCCTGCAGATCACTGTAGAAACGCTGTTTGGCGGGGAATTTGGTCGGGTGGTCACGGCTTTCGCCCTGCGGGAAGTAGCCGTTCATGATGGTCACCGGCACGCCATTGGCGTCGGCGAACGTGCCCCAGATGAAACGGCGCTGGGCGTCTTCTTCATCGGTGGCGAAGCCTTTGTGAACGGCGATCGGCTCGTTGCGCGAGAGCAGGGCGACGCCGTAATGGCCTTTCTGGCCGTGGAAATACACGTGGTAGCCGAGGGCGCGCACTTCTTCGAGCGGGAACTGGTCGTCGTGGACTTTGGTTTCCTGCAGGCCGATCACGTCCGGCTGGTGTTTTTCGATCAGCGCTGCCAGCTGATGCGGACGGGCGCGCAGTCCGTTGATGTTGAAGGAAACGATCTTCATGGTCGGCAGTCCTGGCAAAAGGGCGATGCTAGCTGACATGGGGGAGATGGGCCAGCGTGGGGCGGGAGAAATCATTTTTGGCGGTAGGATTTGTGTTGCCTGGGCCGCCCCCATCGCTGGCAAGCCAGCTCCCACAGGTTTCTCGGGTGCACATGAATGTTATGAACGACGCGGACACTGTGGGAGCTGGCTTGCCAGCGATGGGGCCCACCCGGTCGATGAAGATCCAGCCTTGGTCTATACCTGTGGGGAACTGCGCCAGCCGCAAAAGGTTCGTACCAACAAGAGCGCCGCCATTTGGACGCGCCTCGGGGAGAATCATCGTCATGCCTGAAACCCAGACCGCCATCGCCGATATTCACATGCTCGACCGCGGTTATTCCCGCGAAGCCCGATCGCTGCTGTATCAGGCCTATCGCCACGAACCGACCTTCGGTTACCTGTTCGAGGCCGAGCGGCCCGGCTATGAGCAACGGGTGCGCGCCACCGTGCGGGAGCTGGTCAAACAGCATTTTCTACAGGACCTGCCGGCCATCGGCCTGTTGGTCAACGACCGGTTGATCGGCATCGCCCTGATCGCACCGCCACAGCGTCGCCTGGGGATTACCGAAAGCTGGGCATGGCGCCTGCGCATGGTGCTCAGCACCGGTTTGCGCTGCACTCGGCGTTATCTGGAGTACCACAATGCCGTCGCCGCCTGCGTGCCCGGCGATTCGGTACACATGCTGCCGCTGCTCGGGGTGCACCCGCAGTTCCAGGGCAAACATTTCGGCGAGCAACTGCTGACCGCCGTGCACAACTGGTGCGCCGTCGATGAAACCTCTCAAGGCGTGGTGCTCGACACCGGCAACCCGCGATACCTGGAATTCTATAAACGTCAGGGTTATGAGGAGATTGGCGAAGTTGCCGTCGGCCCGGTGCGTGAACACGTATTTTTTCACGCCAATCCACAGCTGTTACAAACAGCAATGGCTTGACCATCGAACTTTTTCGGAAATTTCCTGTTCTATCACGCTCCCAAGCCCGTGATAGCATCCGCGCCTATGAAGTTTCCAGGAAGATTTACCAGTGGCGTGCTCATGCTGTTAACCAGCTGCGCGGCGCTGGCGCAAAGTGAATTGGATGTGCGGATCAAACCGTCCAACGATGAACTGAAGGCCAATATAGAGGGCTATATCGGCAGCCTCGGCGATCGTGACGAAGCAGCGTTGCTGCGCTTCAGTCGCGGTGCCGAGGAGCAGGCGCGCAAGGCCGCCCAGGCCTTGGGCTACTACCAGCCGCAGATCGACAGCGACGTCAAGGGCGGGGACAAACCGCGGCTTGTGCTGAAGATTGATCCCGGCGAGCCGATTCGCCTGCGTAACGTCACCATCCGTGTCGACGGCCCGGCGGCCGCTCTCAAATCCTTTCGTGTACCGAACAGCGACGTGCTCAAGTCCGGCGCGGTGCTCAACCATGGTCGCTACGAAGACGCCAAACGGCTGATCCAGAACCAGGCCTCGCGTTTCGGCTTTTTCAGCGGCCATTTCACCAGCCAGAAACTCATGGTCGACCCGCGCGCGGGGGTGGCCGACATCGAACTGATCTACGACAGCGGCCCGCGCTATGCACTGGGCAAAGTCAAATTCGAAGGCGACACGCCCTTCGACGAAGACCTGCTGCAACGCATGGTGCCGTTCAAGGAAGGCGAGCCGTATGACTCCGAGTTGATTGCCGAACTCAACCGCGACCTGCAATCGAGCGGTTATTTCGAAGGCGTGCGCGTTGATGCCGCGCCCACGGCGGCGAAGAACGACGTGATTCCGGTGGACGTCAAACTCGACACGCGCAAGCCGCGCACCATGGGCCTGGGCCTCGGTTATTCGACCGACGTCGGCCCACGGATCAAGGCCAACTGGACCCGCCACTGGGTCAATCCGCAAGGCGACAGCTACGGCTGGGAAGCCGAACTGTCGGCACCACGGCAGAACGTCGGGCTGTTCTATGACATCCCGCTCGATCCGCCGCTGACCGACAAACTGCGCTGGGCCGGCGGTTATCAATATGAAGACATCGACGGTTCCGACACCCTCAGCAAGCTGCTGACGTTCGGCCCGGAATGGCACAGCAAGCTGCCCAGCGGCTGGCAGCGGGTCATTTCGTTGAAATGGCAGCGTGAGGAATACCAGCTCGGTGACGACTCCGGTCTCAGCACCTTGCTGATGCCCGGCATCAGTTACTCGTACCTGAAAAGCGACAACCGCATCGACCCGCACAATGGCTATCGCCTGACGTTTGAAAGCAAAGTGGCGAAGGAAGGCCTCGGCTCGGACAACAACCTGCTCTATGGCACCGCGTTGATCAAAGGCCTGACCACCGTATTCGACAACCATCGCTTCCTCGGGCGGGTGCAGGTCGGCGGCAGTGCCACCAACGGCTACAACTCGGTACCGCCGTCGCTGCGCTTCTTTGCCGGTGGTGACCAGAGCGTGCGCGGTTATGACTACCAGAGCCTGTCCCCGGAAAACGCCAAGGGCGACCGTATCGGCGGGCGCTACAT
>NZ_QAIU01000152.1:0-2135 GCF_003061205.1 Pseudomonas sp. HMWF006 | reverse complement strand
CCAAGGCTGGTCAGCTGCGCTTGCCAGATCTGACGGATCTGAAACTCTTCGCCGAGCAGCAGCATTGGTAACTCTGCGGCTTGTCGTATCGAGACTTTCTTGAATTCACGCAGCGGGTGATCCGCTGGGATTACAAGCGTCAGTTCATCTTCGTACAGCATCACGCCATGCAACCCTGGCTGACGTGGTGGCAAATAGCTGATGCCGATATCCAGCGAACCGTTCAGCAGACGCCGTTCAATCTCCATCCCGCTCAATTCATAAATCTGCACCACCAGATGCGGTTGCGCCTTGCGCACGCGCTCTAGCATTTGCGGCACCAGGCTGGTGTGCACGGTTTGCAGCACGCCAATTGCCAGGGTGCGCAATGCCTGTCCCTTGAAGTTGCCCAACGCCTCGCGCGCCCGTTGCAGACCATCGAGCAAGGGCAGGGCGTGGTTGTACAAGGTATGTGCAGCCAGAGTCGGTAGCAGGCGTTTGCTGCTGCGTTCGAACAGCGTGACGTCGAGGTTTTGTTCGAGCTGGCGAATCTGTTGCGACAACGCCGGCTGCGAGATCGACAGCCGTTCAGCGGCGCGGCCGACATGGCCTTCTTCGTAGACCGCGACGAAATAACGCAGTTGTTTGAAATCCATAAGTAATGCTTATCGAAAATGCTGGGAAATCGAAATGGCCCGCAGGCCTCGGCGAGCTTAGTCTAACCGCATTCACAAGGCTTACAGGGCCAGAAAGCGCGATGAATAGCGTTTGCTTCGACAGTGTTTGCATAGGCAGTTCAAAACACCTCAAGCGAGGTGTTTTTCAATGAATCTGTTCAGTTTGCGGCGCCAGGCGCCGAGTCTCGACGACCTCGCCTTTGCGGCCGATTCTGCTGAAATCAACGAAAATCTGAGCACCGAGCGGCTGATGCCCAGTGTCGAGCGACCGCAACAGGTGTTCGTTCGCGGTCAGGGTTCCTGGCTGTGGGACAGTAATGATCGCGCTTATCTCGACTTCTCTCAGGCCGGTGGCGCCAACAGTCTTGGGCACAGTCCTTCGGCATTGGTCAAAGCCATTGCCAGTCAGGCTCAGGCACTGATCAACCCCGGTTTCAATCTGCACAACCGCGGCATGCTCAGCCTCACCGAGCGCCTGTGCGCGAGTACTTCCAGCGATCAGGCCTACCTGCTCAACAGTGGCAGCGAAGCCTGTGAAGCGGCGATCAAACTGGCGCGCAAGTGGGGGCAACTGCATCGTGGTGGCGCTTCGCGGATCATCGTGGCGAAGCAGGGGTGTCATGGTCGTAGTCTGGCGACGATCTCGGCATCGGACAGTTGTAACCTGCACAACCGTTTCGCGCCATTGCTGCCCGGTTTCGATCCGGTGCCGTTTAACGATTTGCCGGCGCTGCATGCGGCAGTCGATGCGCAGACCGTGGCGATCATGCTCGAGCCGATCCAGAGCGATGCCGGGGTGATTCCAGCCACCGGGCATTACCTTAAGGGCGTTGAGCGTTTGTGCCGCGAACTGGGGATTCTGCTGATTCTCGACGAAGTGCAGACCGGCATGGGGCGCTGCGGCAGCTTGCTTGCCGAACAGTCCTATGGCGTACGCGCCGATATCGTCGTGCTCGGCAAAGGCCTTGGCGGCGGTGTGCCCCTGGCGGCGCTGCTGGCGCGAGGCAAGGCGTGTTGTTTTGACGCGGGTGAACTGGGCGGCACGCATCACGGCAATGCGCTGATGACAGCGGCTGGCCTGGTGGTGCTCGACAGCGTGTACGACCGCAGCTTCCTGCAGCAGGTCAACGATAATGGCCAGCATCTGCGCGAAGGCCTCGCACGATTGGCACACCGCTACGACCACGGCGAACTGCGCGGCCAAGGCCTGTTCTACGGACTGACCCTGTCGGGCGATTCCGCCGAGGCCGTGGTCCATGCCGCGCTGCATGAGGGCCTGCTGCTCAACGCCCCGCAAGCCGACTGTCTGCGCTTCACCCCGGCGCTCACAGTGAGTAAAACCAATATCGACGAAATGCTCCTGCGCCTGGGCCGCGCATTCTCGCGAGTGCGCACCGCGCAACTGCAATGTCGCAAAGGGATTGCCGTCTGAGCTGAAGTTTCCTACCCGATTTCCAGAACCGTCTCGCGGTATAACGC
>NZ_QAIU01000151.1:0-1384 GCF_003061205.1 Pseudomonas sp. HMWF006 | reverse complement strand
TGGCAGGATTTTCCGTGGCATCGGCTGTATTCCGAGATCGACGAGCCGCAAGTCGCCTTGCGTACCTTCACTGGCGAAGTCTCCTACACCGACGGTCAATACATCGGTAACTTCGCCGCCGCACTGGATGGCCCGGCGGGGGCGTTCAGCCTGAGCAGTCCGTTCAGCGGCAGCCTGAAACAGATCGCTTTGCCGCAACTGAAAATGGAAGCCGGGCAGGGCAAGGCCGAGGGGCATGTGAACGTGCAGTTCGCCGACGGCATCGCCTGGGACACTGCGCTAGAACTGTCAGCGTTGAACCCGGCGTACTGGGTCGCCGAGTTGCCGGGCACATTAGCTGGACCGCTGAAAAGTAAAGGCGAGATGAAGAACGAGCGCCTGAGCCTGACCGCCGACCTCGACTTGAAAGGCAAACTGCGCGGTCAGCCGGCGATCCTGCAAGCCAAGGCTGACGGTGCCGGCGAGCAATGGAACCTCAACGCCCTGCAAATCCGCCTCGGTGACAACAGCATCAACGGCAAGGGCAGCCTGCAACAGAAACTCACCGGGCAGATCGACATCAAGCTGACACGGCTGGCCCAGCTCTGGCCGCAGCTGCGCGGGCAGGTCACTGGCCAGGTCAACGTCGCCGGTACGCTGAAAGCACCGCAAGGCAAGCTCGACCTGCAAGGTGCGCAACTGGCATTCCAGGACAATCGCCTGCAAAGCCTCAACCTCGATGCCAGCCTCGACAATGCGCAACGGGCGAAGGTCGATCTGAAGGGCAGCGGGATTCAGGCCGGCGACACTAACCTCGGCGTGTTGACCGCCAGCGCCCAGGGCGACATCAAAAGCCAGAAGCTCAACCTCGACCTGATCGGGCCGAAACTGAAACTGGCCTTGGGGCTGGACGGCAATCTGGACAAGGGCAACTGGCGCGGACGTCTGGCCAGTGGTGACATTCAGGCCGGTGGGCAGGACTGGAAACTGCAAAACCCGGCCAGGCTCGAACGCCTGGCTGACGGCAAGATCAACTTCGGCGCGCATTGCTGGATGTCCGGCAATGCCAGCCTGTGCGGTGAAGACCAGCGGCTGCTGCCCGAGCCGAAATTGCGCTACCACCTCAAGCAATTCCCGATCGAAAGCCTCGCGCAATGGTTGCCGAAGGATTTCGCCTGGCAGGGCAAGCTCAACGCCGACCTGCAACTGGACCTGCCGGCCAGCGGCCCGAACGGTGTGGTCAGTATCGACGCCAGCGGCGGCACTTTGCGCATGAAGGAAAAGGATCAGTGGCTGGACTTTCCGTACCAGACCCTGAAACTCATCAGCAAACTCACACCGAAGCGCATCGACACTGACCTCAACTTCGTCGGCGGCAAGCTTGGCGAACTGATGGTGCAGGCCC
>NZ_QAIU01000150.1:10931-18402 GCF_003061205.1 Pseudomonas sp. HMWF006 | reverse complement strand
GCTCCAAGGTCTACCTGGTCAACACCGGCTGGACCGGCGGTGGCTACGGCGTCGGCAAACGCTTCAACATCCCGACCACCCGCGCTGTGATCGCCGCGATCCAGAGCGGCGCGCTGATCGGTGCAGCCACCGAGCACCTGGACACCATCAACCTCGACGTGCCATTGGCCGTACCGGGCGTTGAAACCAACCTGCTCAACCCACGCAACACCTGGGCTGACAAGGCTGCGTACGACGAGGCTGCCAAAGCACTGGCCGGTCTGTTCATCGAGAACTTCAAGAAGTTCGAAGTGAGCGACGCGATCAAGGCTGCCGGTCCTAAGTTGTAAGATCGGTTTGCAGCGATGAGAAAGCCGCCTCTTGGGGCGGCTTTTTTGTGGGCGAGTGGAAAGTGCTCACAGGTGGACTGCCATTATTCCCGCAGAATTCGAGCTGAACAGCCAGAATAAAGCCACTTGAGTGGCGGGGCATTCTCAGTACCCCCAGCTTTCACGGCCCATTGCTGCCGGGCCTGGATTATTCGCAGCATTTCTACGCATCGGTCTTTGATCGCGTGGACGATGCTGTAGTCGGAGGCCGCAGCCATTCCTCGTGTTACTTCGATTCTGCCTCTTCTGTACAGGGGCGGTCGTTGGCGGCGAATTTCCCTTTGATTCGAACAACTCGTCGAGATCAGTTGCTGCTTCAGGGGGGAGCCTGACTAATGCCTGTTATCAGGCCGGAGCCTTCCAGTTGAGCATTTGCTGTTGCGCAACCTGCAGCAGGTCACAGCCATCCTGCGTCAGCAGATATAGAGCGTGGGTGATGTGCGGGATGTCTTCGACATCGGCCTGTTTGAAGTTGAGGCAGTAGAGGGTGCGTAGCAGGTCGCTTGAAGCACGCAGGCGCTGCACGGCGCATTCGAGGATGTCTTGTGGATTGGCGGCTGTGTCGATGACCAGAGGCTTGGTGTCGGTGAGGTTGGATTCGAGCGGACGGAAGCGATCGGTCGTGAATTGATTCCATGTTTTCAATGTTCTTGATCCTCAAATGAAGGTGTCCCAAACAAAGCCGCCATAAAAACTGCAGGCAATTGGATACCGGCGACATACAGCGGACGCTTATGCACGTTCCATTCGAGTGACCAGGCCCGAGCCGCTGATTTGGCAGCGACCGTCACGACTATAGGTATGAGCAACCCTGGTGCGAAAGGCGACATAGCGTTGTGTTTTGCAGGAACCGGATGAAGCGTTGACAGGCTTTTCACCGTTGCTTCGCCTGATATTTGAACAGGCTCGCTCAGGTCGGCCGATCGGTAGCTTCAGCCTCTGTGACCACTATAGAAGGGCGCCCTAGAGCGAAACAAGACGGCCAAAATGGACAGGTTTCGTAGGGGTTTTTCCGAGGTTTGGGCATTTGCCCTACGCATTTTCATGGGGTTCTCAAGGCAAAACCCTTAGGCGAGAATTTTCCTACGGTTTTCTCAGGCACTTCGCCAAAAAGCGCTGTAAGGTGCGCGCCAGAATCTGTAGGACATTTCCAAACGTCCGATACGCGCTTAAAGGGAATTAGGTATGCAGTGGCTACGAGTGGCCTCGATCGTATGGCTGTGGGTCAGTGGTTTTCACTTGGTGATTGCCGCTGAGTTGGGCAATTCTCCAGTGTCGAGTCAGCTGGATCGAACCGGTTGGCCGGATGCTCTCACCAGTCAGGCGAATGTCGACACAGCCTCGCGTGCCGAAGTGCTGATGTTTGGCAAGGCGTTGCTGGCCAGCGAGGCTCTGGACGAGTCAGGGCTCAAGCAGCGGCTGGGTGTGGCGCAGGTGCAGCTCAAATCGATCAGACGGGTGCGCGACAACTTGTGGGATCGCTTGCTGAGTACCTATCGCACTGCCAGCCTCGATTGCGACGAGCAAGTGTTTTGTCCAAGGGTGCGCAGCGTCGCGGACTTGCGGCAACTGGCGGCAGCGTTCACCGGCGATATCAGCCCTGCCCATACACTGTGGGTGAGCAACAGCCAGCGTGTGCATGAGCAGATCCTGAACGAGCAGTTGCGTGTGGCGGTGTTGCGGCCCTGACTCAATCAGCCCAGGGACGCGCCATCCTTTGCCACGAAAATGGCGAGTTCCGGAGTGTCACCGGGAAACGGCATGCATCCGCTCAGCAACAGCGACGCGATGAAGAGGGCGAGGGGCAGTTTCAGTGTGTTCGACATGGTCATTCCTTTGTGAGGTTGCGTACATATCGCCGTCCTGGCGTTATGTGGAGAGTGAAGCGGGCACGTTAGCGCGGTGCCGGAAAACACCGCGATAAACAAATCGGGCCGTTTGTTTCAGTCTGTGACCGGGCGTCCGGGGCTGTATCATTCCGTATTGGTTTGCCCCCCGACCTTTTCTCGACTCGCTGCGATCGCCCGCTAGGCTGTTGGCATGGCAGCGGTCAAAGGAGTGACAGCGAATGCACAACACCCTGGAACAGGTTTTCGGTTATCCACAGTTTCGACCCGGTCAGGAGCAGGCCATCAGCGCTGTATTGGCCGGGCGCTCGGCGGCGGCGATTTTCCCCACCGGCTCGGGCAAATCCCTGTGTTATCAAGTGTCGGCAGTGCTGCTGCCGCATCTGACGCTGGTGGTTTCACCGTTGCTGGCGCTGATGCAGGATCAACTGGCGTTCCTGCAACGCCACGGCATCCCGGCAGGCAGCATCGATTCGGCACAGAGCCGCGACGACGCCAATGACGTCATGGCTCGTGCTCGCTCCGGTGAGCTGAAGATTCTGATGGTCTCGGTCGAGCGCCTGAAAAACGAGCGATTTCGCAACTTCCTGCAGCAGGTGCCGATCTCGTTGCTGGTGGTGGACGAGGCGCACTGCATCTCGGAATGGGGCCACAATTTCCGTCCCGACTACCTCAAGCTGCCGGACTATCAGCGCCAGTTCAACATTCCCCAAGCCCTGCTGCTGACGGCCACCGCTACGCCGAAAGTCATCGCCGACATGCAGGCCAGATTCGCGATTGCCGCCGAGGACGTGGTGACCACCGGTTTCTATCGGCCCAATCTCAACCTGCTGGTGGAACCGGTGCGCGCTCAGGACAAGCGCCGGCGCCTGGTGGAATGGATGACCGAGCGGCAGGGGCAGCCGGGCATCGTCTACGTCACCCTGCAGAAAACCGCCGAGCACGTCGCCGAACACCTTGGGCGAAATGGCATACAGGCCGAGGCCTATCACGCCGGGTTGCCCAATGATCAGCGTGAAGCCATCCAGAAACGCTTCATGGCCGGGCAGTCCAATTGCATTGTCGCGACCATTGCGTTCGGCATGGGCATCGACAAGAGCGACATCCGCCAGGTGGTGCATTTCGACTTGCCCAAATCCATCGAAAACTACAGCCAGGAAATCGGTCGGGCAGGGCGCGACGGGCAGCCCTCGGATTGTCTGGTGCTGGCCAATCGCGACAGCCTCAACGTGCTGGAAAACTTCGTTTACGGCGACACGCCGGAGCGTGAGGGTATTCGGTATGTGCTCGATGAATTGCACGCATCGGTGCCTGAGGGGCAGTGGGAATTTCTGCTCGGACCGCTGGCGGATCAGAGCAACATCCGCGCGTTGCCGCTCAAGACTTTGCTGGTACAGCTGGAGCTGCGCGGGTTGATCGCTCCGCGCTACGCCTATTACGCCGAGTACCGTTTCAAATACCTGCTGGAGCCTGAGGCATTGCTTGAGCGCTTCGAGGGCGAGCGCAGGGACTTTGTCGCGGCGATCATCCGCACCTCAAGCCGTGCACGTACCTGGGCGACCGTGAATTTCGAGGCAATGTACACGCAGTATTCCGCTGAGCGCAGTCGGGTGGTGAAGGCCCTGGATTACTTTCAGGAAAAGGGCTGGATCGAACTTGAAAGCAAGCAGATGACCGAAGTCTACAGCGTGCTGCAGAGTGACTTCGACAGCGCTGTTTTGAGCGGTGAGCTGCATGCTTACTTCACTCGCCACGAACAAGCCGAAGTGGCGCGGATACACGCGATGCTGGAACTGTTCTCGACCGAGCGTTGCCTGGGGTATCGCCTGGCCGAGTACTTCGGTGATCACCAGGCGCCCGAGCGGTGCGGGCATTGCTCAGTGTGTCATGGCCACATCGCGCGTCTGCCGGCACCACCGCAGTTGCCGTCGCTTGTGGATAAAAGTTTCCCGGCGCTGTGCGGTGATTTTATCCACAAGCATGAACAACACGCAGGCAGTGTTCCGACGGCGGAGCGGCTGACACGGTTTCTGTGCGGGATCAGTGTGCCGCTGTTTACCAGGCTCAAGGCGCGGACGATCTCCGGGTATGCGGCGCTCGAGGAATATCCCTACGCCGACGTGCGCCGCTGGGTTGAGGAACACCTCTGATCTTTTTGTAGGCGCTGGCGCGAGTGGGGTTTATCCATCCGCTGAATGTCGATCATCACGGTAATAAACTTCAAAAAGCGTGATTGGCTGACTATGGTGAAGGCTGTCTTCGGATCGCCAACAAGAGAACAACATGAGCCAGACATCCTTCGATATTCAGCAGGCTGCCGTGATCGGCGCGGGCACTATGGGGCGCGGCATTGTCATGTGCCTGGCCAATGCCGGCGTTGCAGTGCAATGGGTGGATAACAATCCACAGATGCTTGAGCAGGCACTGGCCGCAGTAGCCGACACTTACGCACACAACGTGCGGCAGGGGCGGATTGATCAGGCTGAAGCCGATGCACGCCTCGCCCGGGTCAGTGCAGCGGCGGATTACGCGGCGATCCGTAATGTCGACCTGGTGATTGAAGCGGTGTACGAGAACCTTGAGCTCAAGCAGAAGATCTTTCGCGAACTCGATGGCTTGTTGAAACCCGAAGCATTGTTGGCGAGCAATACCTCGGCGCTGGATATCGACGCGATTGCCGCGGTAACCCGGCGCCCGGCTCAGGTGCTGGGCCTGCACTTTTTCAGTCCGGCACACATCATGAAATTGCTGGAGATCGTGCGAGGTGCGCAGACTTCGCCGACGGTCCTGGAGGCCGCACTGGCCCTGGGCAAGCGCATGGGCAAGGTCAGTGTGGTGTCGGGCAACTGCCACGGCTTTATCGGCAATCGCATGCTGCATCCGTATGTGCTGGAGGCACGCAAGATGCTCCTCGAAGGCGCTTATCCACAGCAGGTGGATGCGGCGTTGCAGGGTTTCGGTTTTGCCATGGGGCCGTTCCGCATGTACGACGTGGTCGGCATCGATCTGGAGTGGCGTGCCCGCGAGTTGGCCGGCGAAGGCCAGGATGCGCCAGAGGTTCAGGTGGATAACCGCTTGTGCGAGCTGGGCCGGTTTGGACAGAAGTCCGGCAACGGTTACTACCACTACGAGCCGGGCAGTCGTCAGGCCGAGCATGATCCTGAGGTCGATGCGTTGGTGTTGCAGGTCAGCGAAGGGTTGGGCTTCCAGCGCCGCGAGATCGGCCCGGAGGAGATCCTGGAGCGCAGTCTTCTGGCATTGGTCAACGAGGGTGCAAAGATTTTGCAGGAAGGCATCGCCCAATCGGCACACGACATTGATTTGGTGTACCTGAACGGCTACGGCTTCCCGGCAGACAAGGGCGGCCCGATGGCCTGGGCGGATCAGCAGGGGCTGGCGGACATTCATCAGCGCTTGCTGGCGCTGGAGACGCGTCAGGGCGATCAGTGGAAACCGGCGCGGTTGATTGGCGAGTTGGCCGCGCAGGGCAAGGGCTTTGCTCAAGCTTAGTGTTACGGCGAAAATCGGTCCCCCTCACCCCAGCCCTCTCCCCCAAGGGGGGCGAGGGGGAAGGGAGCCGATCTGCGTGGGTTTCAGCATTCGAGTTCGACTCGACAGTTCAGGTCGGTGTATTTCGAGAAAACACCTCGGTCAGTCCCCTCTCCCTCTGGGAGAGGGCTAGGGTGAGGGCAAGCGGCCTCACTGAAAAAACAGGAGAGTCAGCCCAACCATGTCCACCCCTCAACGCACCGACTACCCACACTTCCAGCCCATCACCACACGCTGGCACGACAACGACGCTTACGGTCACGTCAACAATGTGACCTACTACAGCTTCTTCGACACAGCCGTGAACACCTACCTGATTCAGGTCGGTGGTCTGGATATTCATGATGGCGAGGTGGTGGGGTTTGTGGTCAGTTCGGCGTGTGATTACTTTGCCTCGATCGCGTTTCCCGATCTGATCGAAGTCGGTCTGCGAGTCGGCAAGCTGGGCAACAGTTCGGTGCAATACGAACTGGCGGTGTTCAAGGTGGGGGAGTTCGAGGCGTGCGCAGCGGGGCGTTTTGTCCATGTCTTCGTGGAGCGGACGAGCAATCAGCCGGTTCCGATTCCAGGCCGGTTGCGTGAAGCCCTGGAGCGTCTGCTGGTTTGAACCGGGGCAAAAAAAATCGCAGCCCAAGGGCTGCGATTTTTGCTTTCCCGCGTAACGCAATGCGTCAGTCGCGATAGTAGCGGTGATGCTTGCGATGGCCATAGGCGTGACCGCGACCACGGTGGTCATCGCGGTAGTAGCGACGGTCACGACCGCGATCGTAATGACGACCTTCGTCATTGCTCTGGTTGCCCATGTAGTTGCCCAGCGCGCCACCGGCGCCGCCACCTGCTGCGGCGCCGATCAGGCTGCCGGTGGTGCCGCCCATGCTGCGGCCGACCACGTTACCGCCGGCTGCGCCCAATGCACCGCCAATGGCGGCTTCGCCACGGCTGTGTTTGTTGGCGCCCACCGCGCTACCACCCGCGCCGCCCAGGGCTGCGCCAATGGTTGAACCTGTGCTGCCGCCTAAAGACTGACCGACGACCGAGCCAAGAACCCCGCCCAATGCGCCGCCCACACCTGCTTCGGTGGTGCCTCCGGCAGAAGCGAAGCCACTGACCAGGCCAAGGGACAACAAGAGAATCGAGGAGAACTTCATAGAGGAGCCTCAAAGGGATGACGGCGCCGATCCTGAGGCTGTGTAACAAGGCTGACAATCGAAATCCGACGAATAACACGACTTGTATACAATTATGCAAGTTACTGTTTTGTATGCGGAACTTAAGCGATTTTTGCCGGTCTTTAGCTACTTCGGACAGGCCGCTTTTGTGAAAAAGCGGCCTTTTTTGTGGGCGTTTGAAAAGTGCACAGTACAAAGAATTGCATTGAATCGGCGACCGCTATCGCGAGCAGGCTCACTCCTGCGGTGACCGAGTTCCTATAGATGGAACACGTTCAACTGTAGGAGTGAGCCTGCTCGCGATAGCAATGGTGCTGACCCCGTATCAAGCGGACTTGGCCATGATCAACCCGCTCTCACTCGCCGCTTCCAGCCGGATCGCAATGAATTTCGACGTCGGTGTATGGCTGCCATCCCCGGTGCTTTCCAGCGGCACCAGCGGATTCACTTCCGGATAGTAAGCCGCCGCCTGACCCGCAGGAATATCAAACGCCAGTAAGGTGAAGCCCTTCACCCGGCGCTCGCGACCGTCGTCCCA
>NZ_QAIU01000150.1:0-10921 GCF_003061205.1 Pseudomonas sp. HMWF006 | reverse complement strand
CAGCGAGACGATGTCGGCTTTCTGCCCCGGACGGAAGCCCAGGCGAATGATGTCGGCCTCGTTGACGAACAGCACATCACGCTGGCCTTTGACCCCGCGATAACGGTCGTCGAGACCATAAATCGTGGTGTTGTACTGGTCGTGAGAGCGCATCGACTGCAGGATCAGGTCCGGCAGTTGCCCGGTGGCACGCGTGCGTTCGTGGACAAGGTCTTTCGGCAGCAGGTTCGCGCGGAAGTTGGCGCGGCCCGACGGTGTGTTCCACTTGCGCGCGCCGGCGCTGTTGCCAAGGTAGAACCCCCCCGGGTTCTTGATCTTCTCATTGAAGTCTTTGAAGTTCGGGATGGTGTCGGCGATCAGCTCGCGGATACGCCCGTAGTCGGCCGCCAGCCAGTGCCAGTCCACCGGTTTGCTGCCCAGTGTGGCGGCGGCAATGCCGGCAATGATCGCCGGCTCCGAACGCATCTGGTTCGACAGCGGCTGCAACTGGCCATTGGAGGCGTGGACCATGCTGAATGAGTCTTCCACGGTGACCGCTTGCGGCCCTTCGGTCTGGATGTCGATGTCGGTACGACCGAGGCACGGCAGGATCAGCGCGTCCTTGCCGTGGGCCAGGTGGCTGCGATTGAGTTTGGTGCTGATCTGCACGGTCAGGTCGCAATTGCTCAGCGCCTGGAACGTGCGCGGGCTGTCCGGCGTCGCCTGGGCAAAGTTGCCGCCCAGACCGATGAAGACTTTCGCGCGGCCTTCGGCCATCGCATGGATCGCCTCGACCACGTTGTGCCCGTTGTGGCGCGGCACCTTGAACTGGAAACGCCGCTCCAGTGAATCGAGGAACGCCACCGGCGGCCGTTCATTGATACCCATCGTGCGATCGCCCTGCACGTTGCTGTGGCCACGCACCGGGCACAGGCCGGCGCCCGGCTTGCCGATGTTGCCGCGCAGCAGCATCAGGTTGGCGATTTCCTGGATGGTCGGCACCGAATGGCGATGCTGGGTGATACCCATTGCCCAGCACATGATCACGTTCTTGCCTTTAGCATACATGCGTGCGGCTTGCTCGATCTCGACCAGGGTCAGGCCGGATTGCGTGACGATCTGTTCCCATGGTGTGTCATCGACGACCCCGAGATACTCCAGCACGTTGGCACTGTGGGCGTTGAGGAAGTCATGGTCGAACACCGCCGGCGCGCCGGTTTTCTGCGCGTCGCGTTCCCACTGCAGGAGGAATTTGGCCATGCCGCGCAGGACCGCCATGTCACCGCCCAGCGCCGGGCGGAAATACGCGGTGTTGGTCGGCTTGTCGCCGTTGGTGAGCATTTCGAGCGGATGCTGCGGGTGCTGGAAACGCTCCAGACCGCGCTCTTTCAGCGGATTGATGCAGACCACCTGTGCGCCCCGTTTCACCGCTTCACGCAGCGGTTCGAGCATTCGCGGGTGGTTGGTGCCGGGGTTCTGGCCCCAGACGAAAATCGCGTCGGCGTGTTCGAAGTCGTCGAAGGTCACGGTGCCTTTACCGACGCCAACGCTTTGCGCCAGTGCTACACCGCTGGCCTCGTGGCACATGTTCGAACAGTCGGGGAAGTTGTTGGTGCCGTAGGCGCGCACGAACAGCTGGTACAGATACGCCGCTTCGTTGCTGGCGCGACCGGAGGTGTAGAACTCGGCCAGATCCGGGCTCGGCAAGCCTTGCAGGTGTTTGGCAATCAGCGCGTAGGCATCGTCCCAACTGATCGGCTTGTAGCGATCGGTCTCGGCGTCGTAGACCATCGGTTCGGTCAGGCGACCCTGATACTCCAGCCAGTAGTCACTCTGTTCCAGCAGCGAGGTCACGCTGTGTTTGGCGAAGAACTTCGCATCCACGCGACGCTTGGTCGCTTCCCAGTTCACCGCTTTGGCGCCGTTCTCGCAGAACTTGACCATGCCGCTTTCCGGCGAATCGCCCCAGGCGCAGCCCGGGCAGTCGAAACCGCCGTTCTGGTTGGTTTTGAGCATCATGCGCAGGTTTTTCAGCGCGTTGTCGCTGGTCAACCAGGCCTGGGCCACACTGATCAGGGCACCCCAGCCGCCGGCGGCACCTTTATAAGGCTTGTAGCGCGGGACAGGTTTCTGGTCGGCTTGATGATGTTGGCTCACGCTTGATTCTCCATCGCGGGGCTATACACCCGCGGCGCACTTTTCTGCGGCAGGTGGATGAGATTGAGGTTATGTCGACGGGCCCATTGCACGGCGAGGCCCGTGGGTGCGGACAGGCTGACCAGGGTCTGGATGCCGGCGCGCAAAACTTTCTGGATCAATTCGAGGCTGCAACGGCTGGTGACGATCGCCAGGCCGCCGTCTGTGGATAACTTCTGGCGGATCAAGCCGCCGATCAATTTGTCGAGGGCGTTGTGCCGGCCGATGTCTTCGCGGCCGAGCAGCAATTCGCCGCGGGCATTCATGAACACCGCCGCGTGCACGGCGCCGCAGTGCTGGCCCAACGGTTGAAACGCACTGATGCGCTGACGCAAGCCGTCGAGCCATTCAATGGGTGGCAGCGGTGCACCGGGCAGCACCTTCAGGTCGGGCAGGGCCTGCTCGACCGCTTCAACGCCGCAGAGCCCGCAACCGCTGGTACCGGCCAGTTGCCGACGCTGTTGCTTGAGGTTCCAGAAGGCGCGGTTGGCAATGGTCACTTGCGCGTATTGCGCCGAGCCGGCGCCGCTCAGTTGCAGGTCATAGATATCGCTGGCGTCCTCGATGATGCCGCTGCCGAGGCTGAAGCCGACGATGAAGTCTTCCAGATCCGTCGGCGTCACCAGCATCACCGCCTGGCTGATGCCGTTGTAGGCGATCGCCAACGCGACTTCCTCGGCCAGCGCGGTGCTGGCCGATTCCACAAGGGGTAGATCGCTGTAACTGTACGTCTGGCTGGCGGCGGGCGCGGGCGTTTCGAGAGCAGGCGCCGCGCAGGCTGGGCGCTTGGCGTTCATGGCATCACCAACGGATTGATCAACGTTAAGACTAGGCGCGGCAACTTGTCGCGTCTAATCGCTACTGTCGATCTATTGATAGATGTCGTCGATCAAGTGCTTGCCGGTGATTTCTGATACAGCGCGAAACAGGCCTCGGCCAGCGCTGAACGCGGGGCGCCACGGCGCATGATCAGGCCCATTGGGGCGAGGGTCTGGGCGTTTTCGATCGGTTGCAGGCGCAGGTGATCGGTGAGTTTTTCCAGGCCACCGTCCAGCGGCATGATCGCGCAGCAAAAGCCGCCGTGCACAGCCTGTAACAATTGATGGACGGCATCGGTTTGTAACAGTGGCTGCGGGGTCAGGCCACGGCTGTGGAAATTGTGGTCGATGGACTGACGAAAATGCATCCCGCTGGTCAGCATGCCCAGCGGCAGTTCGATCAACGCTTCCCAGCTCAACGCGGCCTCGCCGAAGGAAAAACTGCGCTGGTCATACAGCAGCCCCATGCGGGTCTCGCTGAAAGCCAGTGATTCGAAACGTTCATGATCCAGGCGATCGAGGTAGGACACACCGAGGTCGATGCGGTTGTTCGCCAGGTGTTCGAGGATCTGCTCGGAACTCAGCGCCGACATTTCGAAACGCAGGTTCGGGTGCGCCGCATGCAAACGTTGCATCAGTGGCAGCGGATCAAAACTCGACAGCGGCACGACACCCAGCCGCAACGTGCCGATGAGGTTGCCGCGACACGCCGCCGCTTCCGCCTGCAGTCCGTCGTAAGCGGCCATCACGGAACGCGCCCACGCCAGCACTCGCTCGCCCGGCGCGGTAAAACCCTCAAAGCGCTGACCGCGATTGACCAGCGGCAGGTCGAGCTCTTCTTCAAGGCTGCGTAGACGCATCGACAACGTCGGTTGCGTGATGTGGCAGCGGGCGGCGGCCTGGCCGAAGTGGCGGGTTTCGTCGAGGGCGATGAGGAATTTCAGCTGCTTGATGTCCATCTTCGCTCCGGTGAGTGCTGGCAGGGGTGGCGATTCTAGCGCTTGCGCGGGGCCAGGGTCATTGGTCGGCCTGGAACCGGGTGTGGCTGATGTGGTCTAGGCTTGAACGTCTGGATCCCCAATCAAGGAGTGTGCGCTATGAGTCTGTTGAGCTTTGTGAAAGAAGCCGGCGAGAAGCTGATTGATCTGCTGACCCCGGGTAATGCCAATGCCAGCGAGCAGTTGAAGGAACACATCAGCAAGGTCGGGCTGGGCAATCCGAATGTGCAGGCCACCGTCGACGGTGACAAGGTCACGGTCACCGGTGAAGTGGCGAGCCAGGAGGAAAAGGAAAAGATTTTGCTGGCCGTGGGTAACATTGCCGGTATCGGCAGTGTGGAGGACCAGATCACCGTGACCGGGCCGGTGGTCGTGGCCGCCGAGCTTGTCGAAGTGAAGGCCGGGGACACGCTCAGTGCGATCTCGTTGCGGGTTTACGGCAACGCCAACCAATACCAGAAAATCTTCGAAGCCAACAAACCGATGCTCAAGGATGTGAACAAGATTTATCCAGGACAGAAGCTTCGTATTCCGAAGTAAAGCCAAACCTTTGTGACGAGGACGCTTGCTCCCGCTGGGCCGCGCAACGGCCCCCAAACCGGCAAGTGCGAGATGCGTGAGTCTGCGCGTCTGTCGAGAACGGGAGGCCTTCGGTCTCCCGTGGGGGCAAGCTTCCTCGGCACAATGGATTTACAAGCCTGAGATCAGGTCGCGGTAATCCTCGACCGCCGCAAACTCGGCGGTGTCCTTCGGCCCTTTGCGGCTGTCCGGCTCCTTGACCGCCAGCAGATGCGCCACGCCAAAACGCCGCGCACTGCGCAGAATCGGCAACGTATCGTCGATAAACAGGCTGCGTGCCGGATCAAAGTCGATATCTGCCTGCAAGGCATCCCAGAACTGCGGATTTTCCTTGGGGAAACCGTAGTCGTGGGAGCTGATCAGCCGTTCGAAATACGGCGCCAGCTCGATCCGTTCCAGTTTCAGCGACAGCGAATCACGGTGGGCGTTGGTGATCATGATCACCCGCTTGCCAGCGTTTTTGATCGCTTGCAGAAAGGTGTCGGCATCCGGGCGCAACGCGATCAAATGCGCCGTTTCCAACTTCAGTTCACGCACCGATAGTTTCAGCTCGGCACTCCAGAAATCCAGGCAATACCATTGCAACTGGCCGGCGTGGCGTTCGAACAGCGGCTGCAATTCCATCTCGGCCATCGCCCGGCTCACCCCGTGCAGGTCGGCGTAACGCTGGGGCAGGTGTTCCAGCCAGAAATGATTGTCGAAGTGCAGATCCAGCAACGTACCGTCCATGTCCAGCAGAACGGTATCAATGTCAGACCACGGTAAAGAAGGCATGGCAACGTCTCGAGCGGTAGAAAGATATCCGACATAAACAATCGGGAAAGCCGCGTTATAGTAGCGCGTTCACGCCAAGGAGCTTTGCATGCGCCAGAAACCCACCGTACTTGCCCGCGAGATCGTCGCCACCAGTCGCCTGTTTTGTGTCGAAGAACTGAAGCTGCGTTTCTCCAATGGTGTGGAGCGTACCTACGAGCGTTTGGTCGGCAAAGGTGCGGGCTACGGCGCGGTGATGATTGTGGCGATGCTCGATGCCGAACACGCGGTGCTGGTCGAAGAGTATTGCGGCGGCACTGACGAATACGAATTGTCGCTGCCCAAAGGCTTGATCGAACCGGGTGAGGATGTGCTGGCGGCGGCCGAGCGTGAGCTCAAGGAAGAGGCCGGTTTCGGCGCACGCCAATTGGAGCACCTGACCGAGCTGTCATTGTCGCCCGGTTACATGAGCCAGAAAATCCAGGTGGTGCTTGCCACCGATCTGTACGAAGAGCGTCTGGAGGGTGATGAGCCCGAGCCGATGCGCGTCGACAAGATCAACCTGCGTGAACTGTCGGCGCTGGCGCAAAACCCGCAATTCTCCGAAGGCCGCGCGCTGGCCGCGCTTTATCTGACTCGTGATCTGCTGACGCAGCGCGGGTACTTTACGTCATGAGTGAGGTGTCGATGAATTTTCCCCATCCATTGATGGCGCCGGTGGTCGAACTCGCCTTGCAGGCCGGCGAGGCGATTTTGCCGTTCTGGCGCGTCGGCGTTGAAGTCAGTGCCAAGTCCGATGATTCGCCTGTGACCGCTGCGGATCTGGCGGCGCATCATCTGATCGTCGCCGGGCTGACGGCGCTCGATCCGGACATTCCGGTGTTGTCCGAAGAGGACGCCGATATTCCGCAAGCCGTGCGCGCCGGATGGCAGCGCTGGTGGCTGGTCGATCCGCTGGATGGGACCAAGGAGTTCATCAGCGGCAGCGAAGAATTCACCGTCAACATCGCGCTGATCGAAAACGGTCGCGTGGTGTTTGGCGTGGTGTCGATGCCGACCAATGGTCGCTTCTACGTCGGCGGCGCCGGGCTGGGTGCCTGGCGTTGCGACAAGGACGGGACGCCGGTGTCGATTCAGGTGCGCGATGTATCAGGGCCGGGCGAGGCCTTTACGGTGGTCGCCAGTCGTCGGCATTCGAGCCCTGAGCAAGAGCGGTTGCTGGCCGGGTTGAGTGCGAGCCTGGGTGAGCTGCAACTGGCGAATATCGGCAGTTCGTTGAAGTTTTGCCTGCTGGCCGAAGGCGCGGCGGATTGCTACCCGCGCCTGGCGCCGACGTCGCAATGGGACACCGCAGCGGCACAGGGCGTGCTTGAGGGTGCCGGCGGCGAGGTGCTGGATCTGCAGGGCGAAGCGTTCTGTTATCCCGCGCGGGAATCGCTGCTCAATGAATTCTTTCTGGCGCTGCCGGCGAAAGCGGCGTGGCGTTCCAGATTGCTGGAGCTGGCACGGGGGTAAGTGGGCGGACTCTCGATTCCCCTCACCCCAGCCCTCTCCCGGAGGGAGAGGGGGCCGATTGGGGGATGTTGGAGAGATTCACCGACTTGAGCCAGCTTTACTGAATCCATAATCGCTGCCGATCTTTCAGGTCGATGTCTGACGCAAGACCTCTCGGTCAGTCCCCTCGCCCTCCGGGAGAGGGCCAGGGTGAGGGGATTTTGATCTTTAACGGTGCAAAACGTACTGCCCGGTAAATGTCACAGCATCCTCATCACTTCCCGCGTTGACGATCCGCGTATTGAGTGTCAACCGTGCGCGCCCATAGCGCTGATACATCGCCAGAAACTTCTTCCAGACCAGCGCTTCCGGTGCCGGGCAAATCGCCGTGGCATCACCGGTGACCGGCAGTGGATAACTGATCTGGCCTTCCTGAATCACGATGTGCCCGTCTTCGATGCCTTCCTCCTTCAGGCGCAAATGCAGCCAGCCCCAGCCCGCCAGCACCGCGCCGCAATAGAGGCTGCCGCCGAACATGGTGCTCTTGTGATTGACGTTCGGCTCCAGCGGCAAGTGCAGACTCAACTGTTGCTCGCGCCAGTCGAGTACCTTGAGGCCCATCTCGCGGGTCAGCGGAATGTCGTGATGCAGCACCGATTCCAGATAGCGGCTGTCGCGGTTCATTCGGCTTCGTCTCCGTGGGCATTACTGTCGGCGAAATTCAACCCGTGCTTGCGCAGTTTGTCGTGCAGGGTCTTGCGCGGAATGCCCAGGGCTTCGGCGAGGCTGCGCACCGAACTGTGAGCGCGCGCCAGCTCAGCGGCGATCAACGATTTCTCGAAGTTTTCCACTTGCTCGCTCAGCCCGCCGCTGATGACCTCCACGGCGCTGCCACCGCCATCGGTGCCACCGTTGTCCAGCGCCAGCTCCAGGCCGAGGGCGAAACGTTCGGCAGCGTTCTGCAATTCACGGACGTTGCCCGGCCAGGTGTGCCGCAGCAGCAAGGCACGTTGTGCCGGCTGCAGTTCGTGGGGGGGCAGACCGTGGCGGGCGCTGGCTTCATCGGCGTAATGCTGGAACAGCACCAGCGCGTCTTCACCGCGTTCGCGCAACGGCGGAATGCGCAGCGGGGCGACGTTGAGGCGGTAATACAAGTCGGCACGGAATCGCCCCTGATCAGCGGCCTGGCGCAGGTCTTCCTTGGTCGCGGCGATGACGCGGATGTCCAGCGGGATCAACTGATTGCCGCCCAGGCGTTCGACCACGCGCTCTTGCAGCATGCGCAGTAACTTCACCTGCACATCCATGCTCATGCTTTCGATTTCATCGAGGAACAGCGTGCCGCCATTGGCGAATTCGAATTTGCCGATCCGGCGTTTCTGCGCGCCAGTGAACGCACCGGGTTCGTGGCCGAACAGTTCGCTCTCGACCACCGACTCGGCCAGTGCCCCGGCATTGATCGCCACGAACGGGCCGTTGCGCCGGCTCGACAGGTCGTGCAACGCACGGGCGACGACTTCTTTGCCGGCGCCGGTTTCGCCGAGAATCAGCACGTCGGCCTTGGTTGCGGCCAGTGCGCCGATCTGTTCGCGCAGGCGCAACATGGGGGCCGAGTGGCCGACCAGTCGGGCGCTCAGTTCATTGCGGTCGCTGAGGGCCAGGCGCAGGCTGCGGTTGTCCAGCACCAGGCGGCGCAGGGCCAGGGCGCGGCGCACGCTGTCGAGCAGCGCATCGCTGGCGAACGGTTTTTCCAGGAAATCATAGGCACCGGCGCGCATCGCCTGCACCGCCAACGGCACGTCGCCGTGGCCGGTGATCAACAGCACGGGTAACTCAGGGTCCTGAGCGTGCAGCTCGCTCAGCAATTCCAGGCCGTCCATGCCGGGCATGCGAATGTCGCTGACCACCACGCCTGGCCAGTCGCGCTCAAGCTGCCCGGCCAGGCCTTTGGCTTCGGCCAGTGGCAGGATTTTCAGGCCGGCCAGATCCAGTGTCTGGCCAAGGGCCTGACGCAAGTGCGGATCGTCGTCGATCAACACCACCTGAATGCGATTGTCGATGGTCATGCACTTCGATCCTCGGACGGTTGCAGGCTGACCCCGGGTGCGCCGGCGCGCAGTCGCAGGGTAATCAAGGCGCCACCTTGCTTGTGGTTGGCGAACGACAGTTCACCACCGAAGGCGCGCATCAGGGTTTCACAGATCGCCAGCCCCAGCCCAAGGCCCTGGGTGCGGGTCTTGGTGGTGTAGAAGGGCTCGCTGGCGCGACCGAGGGCTTCCATGCAGAACCCCGGGCCGTTGTCGCGAATGTACAGATTGACGCCGTCGGCGGTGGATTCGGCACTCAGCCACAGTTTGCGCGGCGGGCCTTTTTCGGTCAGCGCATCGAGGGCGTTGGCCAGCAGGTTGCCGAGCACCTGGCGCAGGCGGGTTTCCCCGGCTTCGACCCACAGGGTGGCGGCGGGCAGGTCGCGGATCAGTTCGACTTCCATGCTTCGGCGGCGTTTGGCGAGTAGCGCCAGCGCATCGTCCAGTGCCGGTTGCAGCGCCACGCTTTCCGGGGCATGCCGGTCGCGGCGGGCAAAGGCGCGCAGGTGGGCGATGATCGAGGCCATGCGTCCGGTCAGTTCGCTGATCAGTTTGAGATTGCCGCGAGCATCGTCGGTGCGCTGATGATCGAGCAGCACTTCGGCGTTCTCGGCGTAGCTCCGGATCGCCGCCAGCGGTTGATTGAGTTCGTGGCTGATACTCGCCGACATCGTGCCCAGCGCCGACAGTTTGCCGGCCTGAACCAGATCGTCCTGCGCACGCACCAATTCCTGTTGCGCCTGTTCGCGCTCAAGCACTTCCTGCTTCAGGCGGCGGTTGAGGCCTTCCAGATCGCTGGTGCGCTCGGCGACCCGGCCTTCCAGTTCGCGGCGGGCCTTGGCTTCGAAGGCGATGCGTTCCAGATAATGCCGGCGGCGTTGCATCATCAAACCGAGCAACAGCATCACCACCAACAGCGTCGCCCCCCCGATGGCGACCACCGTGCGCACCGGGCGGTCGATCAGCGTGCGCGGGGCGAGAATGCTCACGCTCCAGCCGGTTTCGGCGATGTCATGGGTTTGCGTCAGCCACGCGTCAGGGCTGAGATTCAGCGGACGCGGCTCGCGGGTCGGGTAAGGCTGAATGGCCGTGATGGCCGAGCGCTCGGTATCGCTCAGGACGCGCGTGGAGCGAAAGCGCCATTCAGGGCGCGAGGTCAGGATGACCACCCCGTTATGGTCGGTTACCAGCAGTTGTTCCGGGGTTTTGCCCCAGAGGCTTTCGGTGTGGTCGAGGTCGACCTTGATCACCAGTACGCCGATGATCTTTTCGCCGTTGCGCACGGCGGCGGCGAAGAAGTAACCACGTTTGGCCGAGGTCGTGCCGAGGCCGAAGAAACGCCCCAGACGCCCGGCCATGGCTTCGCTGAAATACGGACGAAACGAGAAATTGCGCCCGACGAAACTGTCGTGCTTGTCCCAGTTCGACGCCGCCAGTGTCTGGCCGCTGGTGTCCATCAGGTACATGACTTCGGCGCCAGTCTGGGCGGCGATGTTTTTCAGCAGGCGATTGGCATTGCCCTGGGTGACGCCGTCGTCCGGCGCTCCGAGTACGGCGCGCAGGGCCGGCAGGTCGCCGAGAATCTGCGGCAGCACTTCATAGCGGTGCAGGGTGCCCAGCAGGTTGGCGACGTAGAGGTCGAGGGTCTGGCGGTTTTGTCCGGCGAGTTCGCTGCGGTAATAACGCTCGGCCAGATGCTCCAGCGGCCACAGCAGCGGCGCCAGGCACAGGGCCAGCAGGGCGAGGCTGCGCCAGCGGGGTCTACGGGGGAGAGATGGTTTCATGTGCCGGATGCGCCTGTAATGACAGGCGCATTATGCCCACGCTCAGGAAAAGACGTCAGCGTCCTTGAAGAACACCGCTGCCTGATCCTTGACCGACAGTTTCGGCGCTTCGTCGAGTTGCCAGTCGATGGCCAGGTCCGGGTCGTCCCAGCGAATGCTTCGTTCGGCTGCAGGCGTGTAGAAGTCGGTGGTCTTGTAGAGGAATTCGGCGAACTCGCTCAGGACCACGAAGC
>NZ_QAIU01000149.1:2680-11671 GCF_003061205.1 Pseudomonas sp. HMWF006 | reverse complement strand
GGGTGGAGAAGAGGCGGCGCAGGCGTTGACCACGGCGCAGGTGACGGTGATTACCGAGGAAGGCACGCCGAGCGAGAAGATGGAGACGTTTGTGGTGCCGATGCGGGCGGTGGGGGAGTTGACGTTGGTGAAGTCGTTCAGTTATCCGTGAGGGTGATTGGGCAGCAGGTGGCTGCCCAATTCCTTTCATTTGCTCAGGTCGCTAATTCAGGCCGAAAACTGCTCGAAGTCAGGCGCCTGAGTGCAATATCAAGTGCCTGATCATCGAACAGTTTGCTCTTGCGAGCCGCAGCGCCGGCCCCACCGTCCCACTGCTTCAATGCTTCGCGCACCGCAGGGACGGTCGCTGATACCCCTTCTTGGCTCAACAGCCAATCCACCGTTGCCAATAACTCCATGCCGAATGGCGATTCAAAACCATCAATCAGTTGGGCCGTGCGCTCCAAGGCTTGCGAGTATTTCTTGGCCTCGGTCTTGAGATACGTCTGCAAAAACGCTTTGCGCTCTTGATCAAACCAGATTACATCGCCAATGCCAGCGTCACTGATGCGTTTGTCACAGTGCAGATAACTGCCATCGAGGTTATCGAGCAGATGTTCCAGCCGGTTGGCGTATGGCCCATATTTGTGCACGACAAACTTCAGATTCAGAGGGTTCTCGGTATCCGGCAACTGCTCGATTGCGCGCTCAAGAAACCAGGCCAGTTTCTGAATCTCGAGCAGGCTGCATTCCATGCCCAGAACCCAATAGCGCCGCATCAGTTCGGCAATCAGCGCGCGTGCCGGAGTGAGTTGCTCGACTCCGTTGCGTTTAGCGACATTCAGGTATTGATCGGAGGGTTCGAACACCAATACATCCACATCCAGATCGTCCAGTACCTCAACAATTTGCTCACGCACTTCAGGCCACTTCAACCCACCATTACCCGCACCTAGCGGCGGGACGGCGACGGATTTCACATCGTTTTCTATCAAGAAACGACGCAGATCATGCAGTCCCTCGGTTATCCACGCCATTTGCGACGGAGAGCGCCAATGACGTTTTGTAGGGAAGTTCACGATCCAGCGTGGGCCATCGAGTTCATTGGTGGCAGTCACGTGCATCTTGCCGGTTTCCACTTCACCAGCCTTGCACGCGGCTGCATACAGTCGGTAATTCTGCGCAAAGCGTTCTTTGAACATCAACGCGATGCCTTTACCCATCACACCCACGGTGTTCACCGTGTTGACGAGGGTTTTGGTCTTCGCTTCCAACAGGTTGCCTTGGGTGAATCTGATCATTGGAAATACCATTTGGGGTGCGCATGGACAGGTGAAGTCAAGCCTCTGGCGGCGACGTCTTGTTCTATGCGTGCTCTGGGGGCGATATCGTGTGTCGTTTAGAAACGTCAGAGCGGATCCGGGTTTACGGTGAACTGAAACCTGTGGCACAGTCAGAATCCGGAAAAGTGGTACGTAGCGTCACGGTATCTGGCACTCACAGAAACTAACCGGTTATATAGAGCATTTTAAAAGGAAGTTAACTTATGAAAGTTGAAAGCCTTCGCTACTATTTGGCTCTGATTTTTTTGGTTCTTGGGTGCTCAATTCCTGTCACGGGAATCGCAGTTTGGGTTGTGACTGAGATAATGCAAGTTGCAGTCAGTCATCTAAATGTATTGTATATTGCTGTTTATATTGTCGTGGCTTGTATTGGATTTTATGTATATGGTAAAAGGCTTCGGAGCATTATATAGAACTAGTTCTGGTTGTTGTCTTGAGTCTTTTTTAAGTATTCCGAGTGTAGTGAGTCAATTGTTAGTGCATCGATGAGCCCTTCGAAAAACATCGCCAGGCTACTCGTTTGTCTGTGTGCTTTTTCATAGTTGATTGAGTCGCGCACAAATAGCTGTGTGGTTTCGGATTTTCTCACTGAGCGCAACAAGCCGAAACCGGATAAAAGAAAGTCTGTAGTGTAGTAGGCCATATTGCCTCTATGCTCACCTCTAAAAATTGCTTGGTAGGCGGCCCTGGTTGGCCCGGTTATACTTTCGTCCTCAGGTCCATTGTGTATGTTCCCTATGCCTTCATATATATTGTTTACACCATGTCCCGCTATAAGCGTGCCAGGTATCACGGCTAGACCGCCAGAAGAGGCTGAAATAGCCACTCCAACCTCAACCTGCATAACACCTGCCGCCACTCCAATTCCGTTTCTTGCATAAAACCATGTCGTATGTATTAGCCCGTCATACTCTGCCCTCAGCTCCTGAACCCCATCCCACGCAGTAATTATGCCCTCGTTAACATCCCGGATTATTTCATTTACGTAGTTGGCAATAAATGAGCTGAATTGCACCTGAGCCAAGCTATCAGACAGGTATGTACCGCTAGCCGTACAGCCTAAGGACATCAGATCCGAGGCTGCTTTCGTAACATCGTGAATATCGCACTGTTGGTCACTCATACTGCGTTAGTCCACGTACTGTGTGAACTGGTGCCAGTCTGAACATGCGACCAGGTAATAGCGCGATAACGGATAGCGACGATTTCGTGGGGTTGACCGTCTGACATATGGATGGCATGGGGAACTTGAATGTTCATGTGCGCAATCTGTGCCCCGGACAGTCGTACTGTAAAGTATTTTTCCTGACTCCCTATTGGAGACGTTCGATAAAGATCAGCGACGCATTCGACTTCCTCACCGTCATGCAATGCGCTGGCAATGAGTGGCGAAAATTTATCAATGTTTTTTGTGATAACAATGGGCATGTGCTGCCCGCGACCGCCTGTTACCGTTCCATCGCTACCGGCAACCATGTTATGGGAGTAAGCCAGTACCATGATTTCATCAAAGTGACCAAGCTGACATTTGTTTTCGATAGAGTCCAGGATAGAACAGCCCGACGAGATCAAACCTTGCTTTTTTCCAGTAATCGACATGTATCCGTGATTAGCCATGTGCAACCCTCCTTTGATTGGCTAATTACTCTATTACTAACGCAAGCAGGTTGGCTGTAGGTCGTTTCCGAAATTTGCTCGATCAATAATCTTGCGGCTCATTTATTCCCTTCATACTCAGTCGCGGTGCCTCGTAGCCACCTTTGGCACTGCTCGAAAGGCCGGCACGTTTGAGTCGATCGTGTGCCCACCCTGATCGGTTTTTGTCGGTGGCCTGGCCACTGGCGATCAGTTCATCTCGCTGGGATTCGGTCAGTTGCAGCGTTTTGGCCGCTGTTTCGTGGGCATCCCGAGCGATAGCTCCCTCGGGTTTAGTAACGAGAAAACGCAGAATCGGTTCGATGAATTGGTCGTAGGTTGGAACGGACACGTGCGCATCTTGTGCTGGAGGTTTTTTACAGACTGGAGCGAGTATAAATTAACGCTCACTGAGGACGCCTTGGAGAGCGAGCGTTGAAGTCTTGAAAGCGTAAGGTGTCGTTTCTCGGCGCTTGCGCATGCGGATGCTGGCCGGAGTACTTTCCTGCAGGCATTAAAAAGCCGGCTTGTGGCCGGCTTCTCGGGGACTGGCTTGGCTTATTTTTGGTAAACCGCGCCAGCCTTCAAAACGTACACCCGGATCTGCGTCCGGCTGTGGGACTTGGTCAGACGTTGGTCTGCCGCGTCAGGCGTCATCTGGGCCGCGGGAGCGGGTCGATGCGCAAATGTGGGGCGCAGGATACTGAGTTTTGCTTGGGATTCCCAGCCTGAAGTGCGGGTTAGAGCGACCGCAGTCGAACAAATTCGAGATTTGTACCGATTATCAGGGCCTCATCGCGAGCAGGCTCACTCCTACAGGGGGCTTTGCAGGCCGTGAGATCAGAGAAACGGCACCACCGGCCGGCGTTTGCTCAGGGTCGACCACCAGAACACCCAGCCCAGTATGTGAATCCGTTGCTCTTCGATCTGTGCGGGGTGGAAGACTTCGTCCGGGTATTCGGCGCTGTTGTGGCTGCGCAGGCGCAGGCCGTTGCCGGGCATGCGGTGCAGGTATTTGATGCGCAGCATGCCGTCGTGTTCGATGGCGTAGATCTCGCCGTCAACCACTTGGGTCAGACCGCGGTCGATGGCGACGACGGAGCCGTCTTCGATGCGGTCGGCCATGCTGTTGCCGATCATGTGCGCGCAGATGGCGTCCGCGTGACGGATGTCCAGGTTGTCGAGGTGTGCACGCAGCAGGCGGATAGTCTGGTCCGGGTCCTGGATTACGTGGGTTTTGCCGGAACCGTTGGTGAGCGGGGTTTCCTTGAAGAAGGTCAGGTCGATGTCATTGGGGTCGACGACCGTGTAGACGCCGCGGATGGCGTGGGCATCGAAGGTGTCGCCGTTGCTGGCGGGCGGCGTCAGGCCAGGCGACTCCTTGGGGCCTTCGCCGGTTTTCAGCCATTCGCTGTTGACGGACAGCAGGCGTGAGACTTCTTCCATGCGATACGCCGGGACGCCCCGGGTGTACCAGTTGTGGACATTTTGGGCTTCCGTGCCCCAGAACTTTGCGAATCCCGTGGTGGTGATGTTCGCTGCTTCCAGGAGTGCCTTGAATCGTGGACCGCTAGTGTTCTTTCTCATAAACACGGAGTCTACGGCCGTGCCAGAGCGGTTTGAATAAACCGGTCGTTCAAAAACGGGCTGAATTTTGCGACGGGATGTAAGACGTTAATGTGGGAAATTAAACAAGTTAAAACCGTGCTGCTCGGGATTTAAACGAAACGTTTAAGTGGATACTTTTCGCTTACAAAAAACCCCGGATCAACCGGGGTTTTCGTCAAGCATCACGCAGGGTGCAGGTGCTTAGCCTTTGTAGGCAGCAACCGACTTGGTGATCGCGTCGCGAGCGGCGTCAGCGCCAGCCCAGCCTTCGATCTTGACCCATTTGCCTTTTTCGAGATCTTTGTAGTTCGCGAAGAAGTGCTCGATCTGCTGGATCAGCAGTGGCGGCAGGTCGGTGTATTCCTTCACATCGACGTACAGCTGGGACAGCTTGTCGTGTGGGACTGCGATGACTTTGGCATCGCCGCCGCCGTCGTCGGTCATGTTCAGGACGCCGACTGGACGCGCGCGGATCACCGAGCCTGGTGCAACCGGGTAAGGGGTCACAACCAGCACGTCGAGGGGGTCACCGTCGTCAGCCAGGGTGTTCGGGATGAAACCGTAGTTGGCCGGGTAGAACATTGGGGTGGCCATGAAACGGTCAACGAACAGGCAATCGCTGTCTTTGTCGATTTCGTATTTGATCGGCGCGTGGTTGGCCGGGATCTCGATCGCGACGTAGATGTCGTTTGGCAGGTCTTTGCCAGCCGGAATCTTGCTGTAGCTCATTGGGCGTTGCCCCCGTAGTTGACCAAAAACACTTGGCCGGATTGACCAAAAAGTGGCGGCGATTATAGGCATATTCTGCCGGCGACGCCATGTACCGAAAGTCGTGCAGACCTTAGTCGTGCGCCTGATAGACCGGGTCTGTGGCCTGAAGTTGCCGCAACCGGCTCAACGGATCCTGCCGGTAGAAAAGCTTCAGTTGCAAGTAGACCTGTGGATAAGCCTCATGAAGCAGATCCGGGGCACTGAAGAAGTATTCGCTGGTGACCGCGAAGAACTCGGCGGGGTTCTCGGCGGCGTACGGGTCGATGGCGGTTTCGGTGTCAGGATCGTGGTCGAGCTGGCGGTTGAGATCGTCGTAGGCGTGTTGCATGACCTCGGCCCAATCGCTGACGCGCATGTCGGCGTGCAGCGGCGGCAGGCCGTTGGCGTCGCCATTGAGCATGTCGAGCTTGTGCGCCAGTTCATGGATCACCAGGTTGTAGCCTTCCCAGCCACCACTGGCCATCACCCCGGGCCAGGCCAGGATGATCGGCCCCTGTTGCCAGGCTTCGCCGCTGTGTTCGCCATCCCACTCATGCTCGACGCCGCTGGCATCGCGATGACGTTGCGGGCTGAGGAAGTCGTCGGGATACAGAACGATCTCGTGAAATCCCTGATACCAGTTCAAGTCACCGAGATGCAGCAGTGGCAATTGTGCCTGGGCGGCGAGCAGCAGACGTTGTTCCTGATGCAATTCGACGCCGGGCAGGGCGCTCAGGTGTTTGTCTTCGAGGAATAACACGCAGGCTTCACGCAGCCACTGATCTTCGGCGGCGCTGATACCGTCCAGAAAACTCAGATGCTGGCGCACCCGTTGCCATAGCTCGTCGGCAATCGGGTGCCTGGCCAGAATGCGCCGGCGTCGCCAGGCGCTCAGTGACCACATGGCTCAGCGGATTTCGGCTTTGGCACCGCCGAAACGGCTGCGTACGACACCGATGATCATCGGTACCAGCGACAGCAGGATGATGCCCACGACCAGCAGCGACAGGTTCTTCTTGATGAACGGTACGTTGCCGAAGAAGTAACCCAGGGTCACCAGACCGCCCACCCAGAGGATGGTGCCGAATACGCTGAAGCCGAAGAAACGCGGGTAGGGCATTTTCCCCACGCCGGCGACGAACGGCGCGAACGTGCGGATGATCGGCAGGAAACGTGCCAGGGTCACGGTCTTGCCGCCGTGCTTGTCATAGAAGTCGTGGGTTTGCTTCAAGTAGTCGCGGCGGAAGATTTTCGAGTTCGGGTTGCTGAACAGCTTCTCGCCGGCCGTTCGTCCAATCACGTAGTTGGTGCTGTCGCCCAGAATCGCCGCCAGCATCAGCAGGCCGCCCAGCAGGACCGGATCCATGCCACCGCCCGCCGCGACGGCACCGGCGATGAACAACAGCGAGTCGCCCGGCAGGAACGGCGTGACCACCAGACCGGTTTCACAGAAGATCACGGCAAACAGAATCGCGTAGATCCACGGCCCGTAGTTGGTCACCAGCAAATCGAGGTAGACGTCGAGATGCAGGATAAGGTCGAGCGGGTTGAAATCCATGGGGCACCTGTGGTGATGGCCCGACTCTGCAGGCCTGTGCGGATGATTTGGGTGTAAGCCTACAGCGGGGTGTAGTTTTTCTTACAAGCCGGAAAGCTCGGGATTATACGGTCTGAGAGGTGAAAAGCGCGTTGGTTTTGTAGCGGGGGATGTCGGGGTGTGAACAATTGTCAGGCTGGCATTGATTGTGGCGAGGGAGCTTGCGCCCGCTGGGGGAGCAGCACTCCCAGGCTTTGATTTGCCTGACACGTTGAGTTGACTGAGACAGGGCTGCTTGGCAGCCCGGAGGGAGCAGGCTCCCTCGCCACAACATGCCTTCGATCAACGTGAGCGTCTGAGCCCTAGAGCTCGTCGCTGATCGGCAACACGTAGTTCTTGAACTCGGTGTCTTCCTTGAACCCGATGGATTCGTAGGTTTTCTGCGCCACTTCGTTGTTGCTGCTGGTGGAGACACGCATGCGCACGGCCTGGGTTTCCTTGGCCATTTTCTTTGCGGTGCGGATCAGGTTGTCGGCCACTAGCTGGCGGCGGGCATCTTCGGCGACATAGATGTCGTTAAGGATCCACACGCGCTTGAGCGACAGCGAAGAGAAACTCGGATAGAGCTGGCAGAAGCCCATCAGCTTCTTGTCATCATCGTCGGCCAGGGCCAGGTAAATCACCGACTCCTTGCGGCGCAGACGCTTTTCGAGGAACGCCCGGGAGGAATCCGGGTAAGGCAGGGAACCGTAGAACTCGCGATATTTGACGAACAACGGGGTCAACAAATCCAGATGTTCGAGGGTCGCTTGAATAATCCGCATGATAGGTCTCGTCTTCAAGTGGCTGTCTTCAACTGCTCTGACGGCGATGGGAAACCCTGCGGCCGTGCAGCGATCCTGCCTGAAAGCAGCGCAGAAAGGCAATGCGGAAACGGTTCAGGTTATGGGCGGGCTCAGTAGGAAATTTCCCTTCATGTCCGCACCTGTGTCCGACTCCAGCGTCTGCACCTGTGCTTCGTCCTTCAGGTTCACGCCCGACAGTTGTCGCCGACAGGCCTCGCGCATCAGATACAGCAAGCGATGCGCTGCCATGCCGTAACTCAAGCCTTCCAGCCGTACGTTGGAAATGCAGTTACGGTAGGCATCGGTCAGCCCGACCTTTGGATTGTAGGTGAAATATAACCCCAGGCTGTCCGGTGAACTGAGGCCGGGACGCTCTCCGATCAGCATCACGACCATTTTTGCCCCGAGCAACTGGCCGATTTCATCACCAACGGCAACCCGACCCTGTTCCACCAGCACCACGGGGGCTGCCGACCAGCCGTCGGCGCTCATCTGCTCCTCCAGTCGCGTCAGAAATGGCAGGGTATGCCGATGTACCGCCAGCGCCGACAGACCGTCCGCCACCACAATCACCAGATCGACGCCGCCCGGATGCGCTTGCGCATGGTCACGCAGGCGTTGCGCCGAGTCTTCGCTGAGCTTGCGCCCCAGATCCGGGCGTTGCAGGTAGCTGTTGCGATCCGTTGCCGCGCTATGCAGCAACAGGCTCTCGCGCCCGCGTTCGCTCAGTTGCGCGCTCAGCCCGGGATGATCGAACGGCAGATGCACCGCATCCCGCGCCTGGGCGTGGGCGAACTGGAAATCCAGTTGGGCGCTGGTCGGCAGGCTGGTGCCGGTGCGGCCGAGGGCGATACGCGCCGGGGTCAGGCGGCGCAGTTCCAGCCAGGGGTTTTGCGGGTCGACAGGCGGTTTTTCCATAACACTCATCCCAGTTGCGCCAGCGCCTGGCGGAAGGCCGGCGGCAGGTTGTTGCCAAAGCGGACCTTGCCGTCCGCCTGGGTGAAGATGCCCATGTTCGCCAGCCATTGCTCGAACTCCGGCGCCGGTTTCAGGCCCAGGGTCTGGCGCGCGTAGAGCGCGTCGTGAAACGAAGTGGTCTGGTAGTTGAGCATGATGTCGTCGGAGCCGGGGATGCCCATGATGAAGTTGATCCCGGCTACACCGAGCAACGTCAGCAGGGTGTCCATGTCATCCTGGTCGGCTTCGGCATGGTTGGTGTAGCAGATGTCGCAGCCCATCGGCACGCCGAGCAACTTGCCGCAGAAGTGGTCTTCGAGGCCGGCGCGGATGATTT
>NZ_QAIU01000149.1:0-2670 GCF_003061205.1 Pseudomonas sp. HMWF006 | reverse complement strand
CCGTTGTAGAGGTATTCCGGGCCGATGAAGCCGACCACGGTGTTCACCAGAAACGGCTTGAAATGCCGCGCCACGGCGTAGGCCCGGGTTTCGCAGGTCTGCTGATCGACACCGTGATGGGCGTTGGCCGACAGCGCGCTGCCCTGACCGGTCTCGAAATACATCAGGTTCTGCCCGAGAGTGCCGCGATTGAGGCTCAGCCCCGCGTCATAACCTTCCTGCAAGACGTTGAGGTTGATGCCGAAACTGGCATTGGCCGCTTCGGTGCCGGCGATTGACTGGAACACCAGATCCAGCGGCACGCCACGGTTGATCGCCTCGATCGAGGTGGTGACGTGGGTCAGCACGCAAGCCTGGGTCGGGATGTCGTAGCGCTGGATGATCGCGTCGAGCATTTCCAGCATCGCGCAGATCGAGGCGATGCTGTCGGTGGCCGGGTTGATGCCGATCATCGCGTCGCCGTTGCCGTACAGCAGGCCGTCGAGAATGCTCGCGGCGATGCCGGATGGCTCGTCGGTCGGATGGTTGGGTTGCAGGCGGGTCGACAGGCGCCCGCGCAGGCCAAGGGTGCCGCGAAATCGGGTGACCACGCGGATCTTCTGCGCTACCAGCACCAGATCCTGCACGCGCATGATCTTCGACACGGCGGCGACCATTTCCGGGGTCAGGCCGGGGGCAAGACTGCGCAGGCTGGTTTCGTCGGCGGCATCGCTGAGCAGCCAGTCGCGAAAACCGCCGACGGTGAGGTGGCTGACCATCGCGAAGGCTTGCTTGTCGTGGGTGTCGATGATCAGCCGGGTGACTTCATCGGACTCGTAGGGGATCAGTGCTTCCTGCAGGAAATGCGTGAGCGGGATGTCGGCCAGCGCCATTTGCGCGGCCACGCGTTCGCCGTCATTGAGCGCGGCGACGCCGGCCAGGAAATCCCCGGAGCGCGCCGGGCTGGCCTTGGCCATGACGTCCTTGAGGCTGTCGAAGCGATAGGTCTGGGCGCCGACGGAATGGGCAAATGCGGCCATGGTGCGGTGTCCTCCAGTAATTACTGCAATCTGCTTTTGTGTAGGCCTTCGCCTGTTCGCGATGCAGGCAACTCGGTGCAACAGTCATACCGCGCTGATGCCATCGCGAGCAGGCGAAGGCCTGCAGGTATTGTGTGCACTTCTATAAAGCGGGCACCGGGCGACGAGCCCGGTGCCGGTGCAACTAGATACCTTCGAGCATAGCGTCTGCCGGGGCTTCGGCGCGTTGCTTGGCGGTCAGTTGGAAGTACAGATAGCCAGCGGCCATGAAGCCCAGGAACACACAGCCGATCAGCGTGTTGAACCACGCCATCGCCACCAGGCACACCACGGCCAGGAACAGCGCAATCGCCGGCACTACCGGATAGCCCGGGGCGCGGAAGGTGCGTTCCAGGTTCGGTTCGGTTTTGCGCAGTTTGAACAGGCTGAGCATGCTGATGATGTACATCACGATCGCGCCGAACACCGACATGGTGATCATCGCGGCGGTCAGGGTCATGCCCTGCAGATTGACCAGGCCATCGCTGTAGATCGCTGCAATGCCGATCACGCCGCCGGCCAGAATTGCCCGGTGCGGGGTCTGAAAGCGCGACAGCTTGGCCAGGCTTTTCGGCAGGTAACCGGCGCGGGCGAGGGCGAAGAACTGTCGCGAGTAGCCAAGGATGATCCCGTGGAAACTCGCCACCAGGCCGAACAGGCCGATCCATACCAGCATGTGCATCCACGAGGAATTGTTGCCGACCACCGCTTTCATCGCCTGTGGCAGCGGATCGTTGATGTTCGACAGCTGGCGCCAGTCGCCGACACCGCCGGCCATCACCATCACACCGATGGCGAGGAACACCAGGGTCAGAATGCCGCTGACGTAAGCCTTGGGAATTGTGCGTTTTGGGTCCTTGGCTTCCTCGGCCGCCATAGCCGCACCTTCGATGGCGAGGAAAAACCAGATCGCGAACGGGATCGCCGCGAAGATCCCGGGGATCGAGCCCAGGGTGAACTCGTTGGAACCCGACCAGCCGTTGAGTACGAAGTTGCTGAAGCTGAAGCCCGGCGCGACTACGCCCATGAACACCAGCAACTCGGCGACGGCCAGCACGGTGACCACCAGTTCAAAGGTTGCAGCGATGCTGACGCCGAGGATGTTCAGGGTCATGAACACAAAGTACGCGCCGACGGCGGCGATCTTCGGGTCAAGCTCCGGGTATTGCACATTGAGGTAGGCGCCAATGGCCATGGCAATGGCCGGTGGTGCAAAGACGAACTCGATCAGGGTGGCGATGCCGGCGATCAACCCGCCTTTCTCGCCGAATGCCCGACGGCTGTAGGCAAACGGCCCACCGGCGTGGGGAATCGCGGTGGTCAGTTCGGTGAAACTGAAGATGAAGCAGGTGTACATGGTCGCGACCATCAGCGCCGTGACCAGAAATCCGAGGGTGCCGGCGGTGCCCCAGCCGTAACTCCAGCCGAAGTATTCGCCGGAAATCACCAGGCCGACGGCAATGCCCCACAGATGCAGGGTGCCGAGTGTGGGTTTGAGCTGTGTGGTGGAAGTCATAAGTCCTCTCTGTTTTTTATTGTTTGATCTGTTGGACTTTCGGGTGCGGTGGTTGGGTGGATGGATGCTGTTCACGCAGCGGCCGTTTCGTGAAAA
>NZ_QAIU01000148.1:0-2842 GCF_003061205.1 Pseudomonas sp. HMWF006 | reverse complement strand
CGCAAAGCCTATCTGCACGTCGAGCAGTTCGAGGCGATGGCGCCGCTGGGCGAGCTGCTGCCGACCTCCGCGACCTTGCTGCGCCAGCTCAAGAGCACCGGCGAACTGCATTTTCCCCAGTTGGTGAATGAGCCCGATGACACCTGGTTGCGCCTGATTTCGCGTGGCCTGAACCTCGATACCACCCAGCGGGTAACGGTTTCCGGGCCCAAAGCCGAGGCCTGGCGTCAGGCCCTGATCAATCAGGGTGTGCGTGCCGCCCGGATGGAAACCGGCAGCGTCGACGGCGCTGGCCTGCGAATCGAGCTGTTGCGATAAGCTCTGGCGGGCGAGCACGAACCGCGTGTTCGCCTACTCTTGGCCTGACTGACTTTTTTTCGAGACCTTACATGCTCAATAACGATCGACTGCTGGTGCAGATCCTGCTGCTGGTGTTGTTTGGCGCCAGCCTGTGGGTGATGGCGCCGTTCTGGTCGGCGCTGTTCTGGGGCGCAGTACTGGCCTTTGCCAGCTGGCCACTGATGCGCCTGCTGACCCGCTGGCTCAATGGTCGCGAATCCCTGGCGGCGGCGATCCTGACCCTGGGCTGGATGTTGCTGGTGGCGGTGCCGCTGGTGTGGCTGGGGTTCAATCTGGCCGATCATGTGCGCGATGCCACAGCGTTCATCAAGGATGTACAGGTGGACGGCTTGCCCGAAGCGCCGGCCTGGCTCGGCACGCTGCCATTTGTGGGCGAACGGCTGGTGGGCATCTGGAACAGCATCGATCAGCAGGGCGCGGCCCTGATGGTGTCGGTCAAACCCTATCTGGGACAGGTCGGCAACTGGCTGCTGGCGCGCAGTGCGCAGATCGGTGGCGGGATTCTCGAACTGACCCTGAGCATTGTCTTTGTGTTCTTTTTCTACCGTGACGGGCCGCGACTGGCGGCGTTTGTTCATGGGTTGCTGCAGCGCTTGATCGGCGAACGCGCGGGTTATTACATCGAACTGGTGGCCGGTACGGTGCAGCGGGTGGTCAACGGGGTAATCGGGACGGCGGCGGCACAGGCCGTGCTGGCGCTGATCGGTTTTTTGATTGCCGGAGTTCCCGGGGCGTTGGTGTTGGGGATCGTGACGTTTCTGCTGAGTCTGATTCCGATGGGGCCGCCGCTGGTCTGGGTACCGGCCACGGCCTGGCTGGCGTGGAAGGGTGAGTATGGGATGGCGGTGTTTCTCGGGATCTGGGGGACGTTCATCATCAGTGGCGTGGATAACGTGCTCAAGCCGTATCTGATCAGCCGTGGCGGTAATCTGCCGTTGGTGATTGTGTTGCTAGGGGTGTTTGGCGGGTTGATTGCGTTTGGGTTTATCGGGTTGTTTATTGGGCCTACGCTGTTGGCGGTGGCTTATAGTTTGTTGACGGATTGGAGTAAGAGTCAGGTTCGGGTTGAGGATCGGCGTTGATTTTTTTGGGCTTTTTTTGGGGGGGGCATATCCGTTGCTGCGGTAATGGCGGCTTAGGGTTCCGCCCTTACGGCGGGTCACTTTTGACAAACGCCTCAAAAGTAACCAAAAAGGCTTGCTCCTACGTGCGGCCCGCTCGCTGGGGCTCGGGGTTCCTTCGCTCCGGGACCGATCCGGGCGCAGCGCCTACGGTTTGCTTCGCTGCACCTCCTCTCGCTGTGTTTGGCTGCGCCAAACGGTCGCTGCGCTCCCACCCCCGGATGAATCCCTCCACTCAGCCTTCCGAAGTCGCCCGTGGATCAAGATCAAAAGCTGCAGCCGAGCTTGCGCTCATCCTGTTGAGTGGTGAGGGGCAGAAGCGGTGCACGGTGGGCGCAGCTCTTGCTTTGACTTTTCTGTGGGAGCTGGCTTGCCAGCCGATGGCGGCCTGACAGCCGACCAATCCCTTGCAAGACTGCCCACGATCCACCTGTAGGAGTGAGCCTGCTCGCGATGGCGGCCAGCCAACCAACCAATCCCTAACCGAATACCTCCAACCCATTGTGGGAGCTGGCTTGCCAGCGATGGCGGCCTACCAGCCAACCAACCTCTTGCAGACTGCCCGCGATGCACCTGTAGGAGTGAGCCTGCTCGCGATGGCGGCCTGACAACCGACCAATCCCTAACCGAATGCCCCCAACCCATTGTGGGAGCTGGCTTGCCAGCGATGGCGGTCAGCCAACCAACCATTCCCTAACCGAATGCACCCAATCCGATGCAAGCTCCCGAAAGCTGCAATCTTTTGATCTTGCTCTGGCTCTGGCTTTTGATGTTGCTTTTGATCTGCCACCCCATCGGCAGGCCGAGCGGAGGTGTTCATCAGGGGGGTAGGCGCGCAGCGCCGTGCGGCGAAGCCGCATTCATCGAGAGGAGGTGCAGCGAAGCAAACCGGAGGCGATGCCCCCTGGTGGACACCGTAGCGAGGGAACACTGAGCCCCAGCGAAGTGCCGTACGTCAGGGAGAAGCCTTTTTGGTTACTTTTTCGGCGTCTGGAAAAAGTGACCCGCCGTAAGGGCGGAACCGTAATCAGCAACACCCGCAGCAACGGATATGCTCAAAAACCCCCAAACCCCAACCGAATTCCAACCGAATTCCAACCGAATTCCAACCCAATAACTGCCGAATACTGCGCACTCCAGCTCCCAAAAAAACCAAAAGATCGCAGCCCTCGGCAGCTCACACAGCCATTACGTGGCAACGTTGAGATATTTGCCCACCGGTGCCGTACTGGTCAGTGAATACTGCTTGCTCAGGTTGGCAATCATACGGTTCAGCGCTTCGGCAGTCGTCTGCGCAGAAGCCGTCTGCTCTACATCCGGCCGTTCACCACCTGCCTGTAAAGCGGCTTTCAGCTCATCAC
>NZ_QAIU01000017.1:0-10877 GCF_003061205.1 Pseudomonas sp. HMWF006 | reverse complement strand
AACCGAACAAGACCCTTATCCCGACAGTGAACATCGCTCCGGCAGTCGGCTGGCCCACCGGCGGCAAACCAACCGCTGCGGCCGGCACCCAAGTGGCCGCGTTTGCCGAAGGCCTCGATCATCCGCGCTGGCTCTACGTACTACCCAACGGTGACGTGCTGGTAGCGGAAACCAACGCGCCGCCGAAACCGGACGACAGCAGCGGCATTCGTGGCTGGGTCATGAAAAAAGTCATGGGCAAGGCCGGTGCCGGCGTGCCGAGCCCGAACCGCATCACCCTGCTGCGCGATGCCGATCACGACGGCGTAGCGGAGACCCGCACAGTATTTTTGCAAAACCTCAACTCGCCGTTCGGCATGACACTGGTGGGCAATGACCTGTATGTCGCCGACACCGATCGCCTGCTGCGCTTTCACTACGAACCCGGCGCGACCGAGATCAAGACGCAGCCGATCAAGGTCACCGATCTTCCGGGCGGCACGCTGAATCACCACTGGACCAAAAACGTCATCGCCAGCAAGGACGGCAGCAAGCTGTACGTCACCGTCGGCTCGAACAGCAACGTCGGCGAAAACGGTCTGGATAAAGAAGAAGGACGCGCAGCGATCTGGGAGGTGGATCGCGCCACTGGCAATCACCGGATCTTCGCCTCGGGCATCCGCAACCCCAACGGCCTGGCCTGGGAACCCACCACGGGCGCACTGTGGACGGCGGTCAACGAGCGTGACGAAATCGGTAGCGACCTGGTGCCGGACTACATCACTTCGGTCAAGGACGGTGGTTTCTATGGCTGGCCATTCAGCTATTACGGGCAGCATGTGGATGAGCGCGTGAAACCGCAAAACCTTGATCTGGTGGCCAAGGCCATCGCCCCGGACTATGCCGTAGGCCCGCACACCGCTTCGCTGGGTCTGACGTTCGCCGAGGGCAATAGCCTGCCGGCGCAGTTCAAGGAAGGCGCGTTCATTGGGCAGCACGGCTCATGGAACCGCAAGCCGCACAGTGGCTATAAAGTGATTTTTGTCCCGTTCAGCGCTGGCAAACCGAACGGAACACCGGTGGATGTGCTGACCGGTTTCCTCGACAAGGATGAGAATGCGCTAGGTCGCCCGGTGGGCGTGGTGATCGACCAGCAAGGGGACTTGCTGGTGGCCGATGATGTGGGCAACAAAGTGTGGCGAGTATCGTCCGCCAAATAACTTTTGCCTGAACCAAAACAACTGCAGGAGTGAGCCTGCTCGCGATGACAGCGTCATCTTCAACATCACTGTTGATTGACCGCTATCGCGAGCAGGCTCACTCCTGCATTGGAGGGTGAGTCATTGAACTAAGGGTTACGCGCCAGGTGCTCAGGTTGCAACACGCGCTTGGCACTCAGATACGCTTTCTGCCAATACGCCTTCGACAGGCTGTCCAGCTTCACCGTACCGCCGGTTGCCGGCGCATGCACGAAGCGCCCTTCCCCGACATAAATCCCCGCATGACTGACCTGCGAACCGCCATTGGTGGCAAAGAAGATCAGGTCACCGGTCTGCAAGCCTTCCTTGCCGACATTCGGCGCCTGCATCACGATCATCTCTCGCGTGGAACGCGGCAAGCTGATACCCGCCGCATCACGGTAGACGAAACCGATCAGACCACTGCAATCAAACCCGGAGTCTGGTGTATTGCCGCCCCAGCGATAAGGCGTGCCAACCAGGCCGAGGGCGCGAAACAGCACGTCTTCAGCAGCGGGCGAGAATGACTGGGAGGGTCCGAACACTACCGGGGCGCGCACCACAGGCGCGGGCGGTGGTGTGCGACTGGCGCAGGCGCTGAGCAGCGCTGCGCAGAAGATCAAAGCAAGGCGGGCCGACATCGTCATAAGCAGAACATCCTGATCTGGCTGCGGCTTTCTCTGCCGGATGGACAGAAAACAAAACCGCCTGCGGAGCACGCAGGCGGTTTGCCATCAATATAGATACAGGATTCTAGCGGCTATACGACAAACTTCAAGTAAGACTTTAACTTCACCTTGTAAAGTCTGGGTCTACTCGGCTGCCAGCGCCGTTTTCGTCGCCACGGACGTGGCGACAACGGGGAATTACTTGCGAGCGGTGACCACGGTCGGTGCCATCGCCAGGGCGCGCTTGGCCTCAATGAAGGTTTTGCTCCAGTAGCTGTCACCCAGGCTGTCGATGCGAACACCGCCGCTGCGACGACTGCTGGAGTGAATGAACTGGTTGTCACCCAGGTAGATCCCGGCGTGACTCACACGACCGCGACGACCGTTGGTGGCGAAGAACAGCAGATCGCCCGGCTCGAGGTTACTGCGCGAAACCAGCGGGGCATCCACGTTGATCATTTCGCGAGTGGAGCGCGGCAGGTTCATGCCGGCTTCTTCGCGGAACAGATAGCCGATGAAACCGCTGCAATCGAAACCGGCTTCAGAGGTGCCGCCGAAACGGTAACGGGTACCGATCAGGGACATGCCGCGTTCGAGAATGCTGTCGGCCAGAACAGGCAGCTCATACGGCTTCTTGTTGAAGTCCGACAGCTCTTTTTCGGTGTCCAGCTCTTCCTGGTAAATAACGGAAGACTGGGCAGTAGCAGAATTTTTAACCTGTTGAGGCTGCTCTTGAACTGGAGAATGAGCAGCGCAACCGAACAACAGGGTGACGAGTGCGAGAGGCACGAGGGGTGCGAAGCGATTTAGCATGGGCACGACCGTGGCTGATAGTTGTAAAGAAGCCGAGACTATGCCCGCTATCGACCTCATTTGCAAATTCAATCGACCTTTTTGTGACTTCTCGGTTTCTCGTTTACATCTAAGCGCTTAAGCCCATTTGAACCGATACGCAGCCTGCCAACCGTGCAGGAAAGCGGATTTTCTGACGCCTGAAATATGGCAAAACCCGCTGCAAGCCGCAGTTTCAGCGGGTTTGGCTACCAGCCCAGGGTTTCTTTGAGGAAAGGAATAGTCAGCTTGCGCTGGGCCTGCAAAGAGGCCTGATCGAGTTGCTCGAGCAGATCGAACAATGCACTCATGCTGCGGGTACCGCGCGTCAAAATAAAATGACCGACTTCATCGGTCAGGTGCAGACCGCGACGGGATGCGCGCAATTGCAGCGCACGCAATTTGTCTTCATCGGAAAGAGGACGCATCTGGAAAATCAACGCCAGGGTCAGGCGCGATTTCAAGTCCGCCAGTTTGACGGGCAATTCACGCGGCGAAGTGGAAGCGGCGATCAGCAGGCGCCGTCCGCTGTCACGCAAGCGGTTGAACAGATGAAACATCGCCTCTTCCCAGTCAGCCTTGCCGGCGATCACCTGCAGATCATCCAGGCAAACCAGCTCGTACTGCTCCAGGTTGTCGAGGATTTCAACGCCGCGATCCATCAACTCAGCCAGTGGCAGGTACACCGCCGGCTCGCCCATCTGCTCGAAACGCAGGCAGGCCGCCTGCAACAGATGCGTACGCCCTACGCCGTGTTTGCCCCACAGGTAGATCAGGCTTTCTGTCCAGCCGGCGTCGGCTTCGCATAGGCGCTCGACATAGCCGAGTGCAGCGGCATTGGCGCCTGGGTAGTAGTTGATGAAGGTGGCGTCGTCACGCAGACGCACACCTAGGGGCAGCTGAATCGGTTTCATGCTGACTGAACAGTTCTCAAGGAACCGTTAGTGGCCTCTGTGTAAAGTTTGCGAAGTTTATACCCGTGAAGCTGAGCGCACAATGCGACAGAGTCCAAGCAAAATCAAAGGTTTGCGTTAACACGCTGGTTTTATGACAGATTCTTTGGCGCCAGGGCCTGCAGGACACGGGCCAACCCGGCGCTTCGCCGGGTTGGCCCTCTCCTCTACAGCTCTGGCTCATCCACGCCACTATAGATGTCGGAATCCTTGTACAAGTCGTGCACATGGCGCACCAGCACCATGATCACCGCCGCCACCGGCAGCGCCAGCAGCACACCGGTGAAGCCGAACAACTCGCCACCGGCGAGGATGGCAAAGATCACCGCAACCGGGTGCAGACCGATGCGATCGCCGACCAGCAGCGGCGTCAGCACCATGCCCTCGAGCGCCTGACCGACCATGAACACCGCGACAATCCCGATCATCGGATACAGGTCGCCACCGAACTGGAACAACCCGGCAATCAGCGCCGCGCCAATCCCGATCACGAACCCCATGTACGGCACGATCGCCGCCAGCCCCGCAATCAAGCCAATCAACAGACCCAGTTCCAGGCCGACGATCATCAACCCCGCGGCATAGATCACGCCCAGCGCCAGCATTACCAGCAATTGCCCGCGCACAAACGCGCCGAGCACCTCATGGCACTCACCGGCCAGCGAGACGATGGTCTCCTCACGATCACGCGGCAACAGGCTGCGGATCTTGGCCATCATCACGTCCCAGTCGCGCAACAGGTAAAAGCTCACGACCGGAATCAGCACCAGATTCGCCAGCCAGCCGATCAGCGCCAGGCTGGAAGCCGTGGCCTGACTCAGCACCACACCGACAATGTCAGTAGTCTGCCCCATGTGCTCGCTGATCGCCGCCTTGACCTTGTCGAACTTCCAGAAGCCGTCTGACAGCCCCAGTTTCGACTGCGCCCACGGCAACGCCGTGTGTTGCAGCCAGTCGAGCATCTGCGGCGCCAGTTCATACAAACGCAGCAACTGCTTGGCGAGCATCGGCACCAACACCAGCAACAGGGTTGTGACGATCAGCGTGAACAAGGCAAACACCGCGATTACGCCCCAGGTCCGCGACAGGCCGAGCCGCTCAAGACGATCCACCAGCGGATCGAACAGATAGGCCAGCAGCAAGGCCACCAGAAACGGCGTGAGGATCGGATGCAGCAACCAGACAAACGCGCAAAGCAGGACTACCCCACCGAGCCAGAACCAACGCCGCGAATCGGCCATGTACCCACTCCTGTTGCTTCTATATAAGGAAAGACTTACCAGCGAAACCGCAACGATGGCGCCACAGGTGCCGGAGCCGCAGCGACAACCGGCGCTGCACCGGCAACCGTCGGTTGTGGCGCCGCCGCTGGTGCCGGCGCTTCAGCCGGCAATTCCTGCAACTTCGCCAATGACAATTGCGCACGCAACTGATCGGCACTGCCGTTGACCCGATACACGATGCGATCACCCTCGACACTTTGCAGACGCACACCGAACGGCTCGAGTAATCGCAGCAACGCGGCGTAGTGCTCCAGATTCATCCCCTGCACTTCCAGGGTCTGTTGCCCCGACACCCCAGGCTTGGCAACAAACCGCGGTGCCAGACGCTCGGCCACCGCCAGCATCACCGCGTCGGCCACCGCCGCCTGGTCGGCGCCCTGCACGCTGCCGGCCTCTTTCTGATCGCCCAGCCACAGATGCCATTTGGCCTGCCACTGCCCGCCCTCTTCACGCGCATGCACCGCCAGCAAGGCGTCAGCGCTGTAACGTTCCGAAGCGCCACGCAGTGGTGCCGGATCGGTGCCTTCCAGCGCGGGCGCGGTAGCCACCAGTTGCTCGCTCAGATCCGCCAGCGGCAAACGCAGCGGTAATCCGCGATGCTGGGCAGCCGTGCGCAACGGTGCAGCTGCGGCCTGACCGTCTCCGACCAGGCTCGAGCCTTCAGTCGAATCGTTCAGCCACCAGCTCAGAATCGAGGGACGACTGGCACCCCACAATGACAACCCGGCACGACGCAGCGCCTGCTCGGTGGTGGCCGGATCGAAATCGACTTTCAGCACCTCCGGCGGCCCGGCATCGAAACCGAACTGACTGATGATCTGCTGCGGATCCTTGCGAATGGCCGCCAGCCCCGGATTTTGCACTGCCTTCGGGTCGCCGGTCAGGCGCAGCACCAACGTGTCCAGCGCGGCTTGCGTGGCGCGATCACGCTCTTCCGGCGCCTGACCGTGGACCGGCTCACGCACCTGATAAAGGCCTTTGAGGTTTTCGGCATGACTCGCCAGGCTGACCAGAGACAAACAACCCACAAACAACAATTTACAAAAACGCATGGAAAATTCCCGTCGACAGGAGCGGCTGGAACAGGCCGCGTGAACCGGTTGAGCAAGGCTGTGACAATCTGCCATCGCAAAACATTCACACGGCGGCGGTAAGTTTTTGCACAGTGATAACGATAGACGGTTAATTGAGCCACCTTATACAGGCACCCGCACGCCTCAATTGCAAAAAATTTCCGCTGATATGGCTCTGCCCGTCGGTGCGAGGATGGCCGCTGCCCCTCAAGCCTGATAAAATCGCGCGCCTTCGCAGACCGGCAACAGCCGGGCACCCCGAACTTCGCGTGAGGCAATCGCCCCTGTCGGATTCGGTGTTCCCGCTGAACTCGGTCGTTACCCCTGAATCCCCTCCCCTAAAGGCCTGGATCATGAGCAAGCAACCCTCCCTGAGCTACAAGGACGCCGGTGTAGACATCGACGCCGGTGAAGCATTGGTCGAACGCATCAAGAGCGTCGCCAAGCGCACTGCGCGCCCGGAAGTCATGGGCGGCCTGGGCGGTTTCGGCGCCCTCTGCGAAATCCCGGCCGGCTACAAGCAGCCTGTACTGGTTTCCGGCACTGACGGTGTCGGCACCAAGCTGCGTCTGGCGCTGAACCTGAACAAGCACGACAGCATCGGCATCGACCTGGTCGCCATGTGCGTCAACGATCTGGTGGTGTGCGGCGCTGAGCCACTGTTCTTCCTCGACTACTACGCCACCGGCAAACTGAATGTCGACACCGCTGCCCAGGTTGTGACTGGCATCGGCGCCGGCTGCGAACTGTCCGGTTGCTCGCTGGTGGGCGGCGAAACCGCTGAAATGCCTGGCATGTACGAAGGCGAAGACTACGACCTGGCCGGCTTCTGCGTCGGCGTCGTGGAAAAATCGGAAATCATCGACGGCTCGAAAGTCGCCACCGGTGACGCCCTGATCGCCCTGCCATCGTCCGGCCCGCACTCCAACGGCTACTCGCTGATCCGCAAGATCATTGAGGTATCCGGCGCCGACATCGAAAACATCCAGCTCGACGGCAAACCGCTGACCGACCTGCTGATGGCCCCGACCCGCATCTACGTGAAGCCGCTGCTCAAGCTGATCAAAGACACCGGCGCCGTCAAAGCCATGGCCCACATCACCGGTGGCGGCCTGCTGGACAACATCCCGCGCGTTCTGCCAAAAGGCGCTCAGGCCGTGGTCGACGTAGCAAGCTGGACTCGCCCTGCCGTGTTCGACTGGCTGCAAGAGAAAGGCAACGTCGACGAGACCGAGATGCACCGCGTGCTGAACTGCGGCGTTGGCATGGTGATCTGCGTGGCTCAGGAGCACGTTGAAGTCGCCCTGAACACCCTGCGTGACGCCGGCGAACAGCCTTGGGTCATCGGCCAGATCGCCGTGGCCGCCGAAGGCGCCGCTCAGGTTGAGCTGAAGAACCTCAAGGCTCACTGATGTCCAAGACCTGTGATGTTGTGGTGCTGTTGTCCGGCACCGGCAGTAACTTGCAGGCTCTGATCGACAGCACGCGGACCGGCGACAGCCCGGTCCGCATCGCTGCGGTGATTTCCAACCGCGCCGACGCCTACGGCCTGCAACGTGCCAGCGACGCGGGTATCGCCACCCGCTCGCTGGATCACAAGGCTTTCGAAGGTCGCGAGGCCTTCGATGCTGCCCTGATCAAACTGATCGACGAATTCAACCCCAAACTCGTGGTACTGGCCGGTTTCATGCGCATTCTCAGCGCCGATTTCGTGCGCCACTACCAGGGTCGCCTGCTCAACATCCACCCGTCGTTGTTGCCCAAATACAAAGGGTTACACACTCATCAGCGGGCGCTTGAGGCCGGCGACAGCGAACATGGCTGCTCCGTGCATTTCGTCACCGAGGAACTCGATGGTGGACCACTGGTCGTACAGGCAGTAATACCGGTAGAGTTGCACGACACGCCGCACAGTCTGGCGCAGCGAGTTCACGTTCAGGAACACCTGATCTACCCGATGGCCGTACGCTGGTTTGCCGAAGGCCGGCTGGCACTCGGCGAACAAGGTGCTTTACTGGATGGCCAGTTACTCGCGGCCAGCGGCCACTTGATTCGACACTAGGAGATTTTATGCGTCGCGCCCTGCTCTTCGCTTGCGCTCTGCTCGCCCTGCCCTTCGCGCAGGCTGCGGACCTTCAACCGTTCTCCGCCAGCTACACCGCCGACTGGAAGCAGTTGCCCATGAGCGGCACCGCCGAGCGCAGCCTGACCAAGGAAGCCAACGGCACCTGGAAACTCAGCTTCAAGGCCTCGATGATGATCGCCAGCCTGACTGAAGAAAGCACCCTGACGCTGGACAAGGACACGCTGCTGCCACAGTCCTACCACTTCGAACGCGGTGGCCTGGGCAAAGCGAAAAAGGCCGATCTGGACTTCGACTGGACCAACAAACTCGTCACCGGCACCGACCGTGGTGACGCGGTGAAGATCCCGTTGAACCGTGGCATGGTCGACAAGTCCACCTATCAACTGGCGCTGCAGCACGATGTCGCCGCCGGCAAGAAGACCATGAGCTATCAGGTGGTCGATGACGGTGAAGTCGATACCTATGACTTCCGCGTGCTGGGTGCCGAAAAAGTCGAGACCAAGGCCGGCAAGATCGACGCGATAAAGGTCGAGCGCGTGCGCGACCCGACACAAAGCAAGCGCACCACCGTGCTGTGGTTCGCCAAGGACTGGGACTATCTGCTGGTCCGCCTGCAACAGGTTGAAACCGACGGCAAGGAGTACAACATCATGCTCCAGGACGGTACGGTCAACGGCAAGGCTGTCAAAGGCAACTGATCCGCCGCTACAGCAAAAAGCCCCGCGAAATGCGGGGCTTTTTTTCGCCTGCGTTTAACCCGGCTTTTTGTGCCACCTTTGCCCCTCACCCCAGCCCTCTCCCGAGGGAGAGGGCTCTGACCGAGATGTCTGACGCTATGTATCGACCTGAAAGATCGAGTCGATTATGGATTCACCCAGGCAGTTTCAGGTCGACGGATGTACAAAGCATCGCACGGTCGGTCCCCTCTTCCTCCGGGAGAGGGTTAGGGTGAGGGGCTTTTGAAGGCGAAACTCAAACCGAAAATTTCGCCACCATGCTGTTCAAATCCACCGCCAACCGCGACAACTCCTGACTCGCCGCACTCGTCTGATTCGCCCCCGCCGACGTCTGCATCGCCAGATCTCGAATGTTCATCAGGTTGCGATCCACCTCCCGCGCCACCGCTGCCTGCTCCTCCGAAGCACTGGCTATCACCAGATTCCGCTCATTGATCAGGGTAAATGCCGAGGCAATCTCTTCAAGTGCAGTCCCGGCGGCCTTGGCTAACTCGAGCGTCGAACGCGCACGCACATTGCTTTGCTGCATCGAATTGACCGCCGAATCGGTGCCCTGTTGAATGCCACCAATCATCTGTTCAATCTCCTGCGTTGACTGCTGGGTGCGATGGGCCAACGCCCGCACCTCATCGGCCACTACCGCGAATCCGCGTCCGGCATCACCGGCCCGCGCGGCTTCAATCGCGGCGTTCAATGCGAGCAGATTGGTCTGCTCGGCAATCGAACGGATGACGTCCAGCACCTTGCTGATGCCATGAACCTTCTGCGCCAGGTCTTCGACCTGCGACGCATTGTTGGTCACGTCTTCGGCGAGTAACTCAATCGACGAAACGGTCTGCTGCACTTGTTCGCGACCATGCTGGGCAATGCGGTCAGACTCGCGCGACGCCTCGGAAGTCGCCACCGCATTGCTCGCCACCTCTTCCACGGCAGCAGTCATCTGATTCACCGCCGTGGCGGCCTGCTCAATCTCCAGGCTCTGCTGATGCAAGCCGCGCGTCGCGTCTTCCGTGACGCAGCTGAGCTCCTCCGACGCCGACGCCAGTTGACTGGACGACTCGGAGATCTTGCGAATGGTGTCGCGCAGGTTGTGTTGCATGATTTTCAGCGCATGCAGCAGCCGCGCCGGCTCGTCCTTTCCGGAGATGTTGATGTCGCCGGTCAGATCGCCGCCCGCCACCACTTCGGCAACACCCAGCGACTGCGCCAGCGGCAGCACAATGCTACGGGTCAGCAGCAGCGCCAGTCCGATCGTAATCAGCGCCGTGACACCGATCATGACCCCGACCCACAACCGCGAATTGATAAACACCAGTCGCGCCGCCTCGGTGGCGAGACTGGCATTGTGTTTGTTCAGCTCGACCAGTTCTTTGAGGGTCACCGCCATCTCATCGGCCAAGGGACTCATCTCGCCGTTGAGAATCGCAGCGGCTTCCTCCACGCGGTTTTGCGCGGACAACTGCATGACCTGCGCCTGCAACTCCAGGTATTTGTGCTCGGCAACCTTGAAGCGGTCAAACAGCTTGCGCTCCTCGGGCAGCACGATCAGCACGTCATAACGCTGCTGGGCCTCGCTGAGTACCCCCCGCAGATCATCAAGCTTGGCGACATTCTGCGAAAGCGCTTGCGGATCGCGATTGAGCAGCAGCCGCATGGTCAAGGCCCGCAAGCGCAGTATGTCCTGACTCATCTCGCCCACTGCCATGACGCTCGGCAGCCAGTTGTTATCGACTTCATCGGATTGCGCCCGCATGTTCGACATTTGCAGCAAGGCGAAAGCCCCCAAGGCAAACACCATCAAACCCAGCAAGCCAAACCCCAGCCCGGCGCGCGGGGCAATATTGAGACTTCGGATACTCATTACGCTGGTTCCTTCCAAAAGCGCTGCATCAACCCTGCAGCTGGTTGCTTTAGAAGGTATCGGCCCGGCGAAAATTTGCGTAAGACCAAAAGGTGATATCAAAAGGCCTTAATACTTCGAACCTTTGGCATTAACGTTTCAGCGAGGTTTTCCCGGACTTAGCCGCTG
>NZ_QAIU01000147.1:0-1036 GCF_003061205.1 Pseudomonas sp. HMWF006 | reverse complement strand
CCCCTGGCTCAGGGCATCCAGCGCAGCCGTAATCTCATCGAGCAATTGCTGGCTCTGGCGGCTGCGCAATCAGTTTCGCCGTGCACCGAGACGCCGGTTTCGGTGCACGGCGTGTTTCGCCGTGTGCTTGAAGACCTGCTGCCGCTGGCAGAGGAAAAGGACATCGATATCGGCGTGGAAAGTGTCGAGGATGCGCAGGTGGTCATCAATGAGCTGGACCTGTTCATCCTGATCAAGAACTTGGTGGACAACGCCATTCGCTACACCCCGGCGGGCGGGCGGGTCGATTTGAGTGTCGAGTCGGCGGAGCAGGGCGTGCTGATCGAAATCAAGGATTCGGGACCGGGCATCAACCCTGAAGAACAGGCACTAGTGTTCGACCCGTTTTACCGTAGTTTGGGCTCCGGTGAGTCTGGCTCAGGGTTGGGCTTGTCTATTGTGAGCGCGATAGCTAATCGTAATGATGCAAGCGTCACGCTCAAATTTTTAGATGAGACAAATCAGAAAGGATTGCGCGTCTCGGTTCTATTTAATTGTGCTAAATCGCTGGCAGACTGAGTTTTTTAGTGGATTTTTCGATTCTGCTGCGGACCGCGCTCGGGGAATCACCTACAGCTTTAACCACGGATTTAAGCTCGCTCGCAGTGACACCAAATTTTTTGGCCCAATACTTATACTCGAACATGTCATTAGCGTTGATTCCGATCTCGTCAACACTACCCACTAGGTTTCGCTGCTGCATAGGTACGTCCTTGGCTTGTTAGTCCTAGACTCCAAAATAGCTGAACGGCAGTAAAAATCGAGGTTTTTGGAAAACGTTCGCAAACATCCTCTCGAGTTCTTTACATTTTCAAAAACCATTCGCGCTCGTCTGTTTCTGGCCGAAAACAGTCTGTCGTGACCGGCAGAGATCGGCCCAGAGTGTGTAAAAACACTTTCGTATCTGGGATGCCTAAGCCCAGCGCTCTCGGGCGAGGCGGTTTCGGCTGGAATGACAAAACGTCAACCACGCGCAGCGGATCGGTGCCGCTTGAAC
>NZ_QAIU01000146.1:0-3277 GCF_003061205.1 Pseudomonas sp. HMWF006 | reverse complement strand
AGGTCAAGTGTGTGTGGGTCGAGGGTGAGTTCGACGGTCTGATTCCTTCGCTCAAGGTGAAGAAAATCGACATGGCCCTGTCGTCGATGACCATCAACGAAGATCGCAAGAAGTCGGTGGATTTCACCCACAAGTACTATTTCACTTCGTCGCGGCTGGTGATGAAGGACGGCGCCACCGTCGATGATCAGTACGCCAGCCTCAAGGGCAAGAACGTCGGCGTGCAGCGCGCCACGACCACCGACCGTTATGCCACCGAGGTGTTCGAACCCAAGGGCATCAACGTCAAGCGCTACAGCAACAACGAAGAAATCTACATGGACCTGGCGGCCGGACGCCTCGATGCCATTTTTGCCGACACCATTCCGTTGAACGACTTTCTGTCGATGCCGCGCGGCAAGGGCTATGCGTTTGTCGGGCCGGAGCTGAAGGATCCGAAGTACGTGGGCGAGGGCGCCGGGATTGCGGTGCGCAAGGGCAATGCCGAGTTGGTCAGCCAGTTGAACACGGCCATCGACGGGATTCGTGCGAGTGGCGAGTATCAGAAGATTTCCGAGAAGTATTTCAAGTCCGACATCTACGGCGACTGATCTACCGCTTTCGCGAGCAAGCTCGCTCCCACATTGGATCTGTGGCATTCACAAATCCCTGTGGGAGCGAGCTTGCTCGCGAAGAGGCCGGAACTATCGTTGAAGATCTCTAGCCCTTCAATTCCTTCAGGTGCTTGTACACCGTCGCCCGCCCCATGTTCAGCACATTGGCCACATAGTTCGACGCGCTCTTGCCCTTGAACGCGCCCTCGGCGTGCAGGGCCAGCACCAGCTCGCGTTTGTGATCGCGGGTCAGCAGATTCAGGCTCAGCTGCCGCTCGCGTAGCCAGGCGTGGAGGAAGGTGTTGATGCGCTCCTGCCAGTCATCGCGAAACAGAGAGTCCGGTTGCGGGATCAGTTTGCTCGGCGACAGAAACAGGTCCAGCGCCGCCTTCGCATTTTCGAACAGCGAAATATTCAGGTTGATGCACAGCACCGCCAACGGCAGACCTTCGCTGTCGCGCAATACGGTGCTCAGGCTGCGGATTTTCTGACCGTCCCAGTTGAGCTTTTCGTACGGGCCGATGTTGCGGTCGCTGACATCTTCGCTAAGCATGTCTTCCAGCGACGACTCATCACCGATCACTCGCTTGGACAGATTGTTGGCGATGTAGTCGACTTTTTGCGTGCGCAGGTCGTGCAGCACCACTTCGGCGTGGGGAAAGAACAGCGTGGCGATGGCGTCGGCGATGGCACGGAAGTTATCCAGTGCCGGATCGAATTCGGGGGCAGTCATGACTGTGGAGCTCCAGGCGGTGTCAGCGCCCCCGTGCACGGGGGCGCTGCGAGTGTGCCGCAATCCGTTGGGCGCGTCATCCGCAGGGGCCATCAGCGCAGCCGTGAAGGGGAGAGCATGGCGCGGCTGAGGCCGAACTGCTGCAGATGCTCCGGCAACGACTGACCGCGCACCAGTGCCGCACTGGCCTGGCCCATCGCCGGAGAAGTCTGGATACCGTAACCGCCCTGCGCCGCGACCCAGAACAGCCCAGGCACCTGCTGATCGAAACCACTGAGCAGGTCACCATCGGCGACGAAGCTGCGCAAACCGGCCCAGGTCCGGGTCGGGCGGCGGATGGTCAGCGTCGTGGCTTCTTCGATCTGGTAGATGCCCATGGCGATGTCCAGCTCCTCCGGCTGCACGTCGTGAGGTTCGACCGGATCGGCATTCGCTGGCGAGCCGAGGAACATCCCGGCGTCGGGCTTCATGTAGAACGATTCGTCGAGGCTGACCAGCATCGGCCAGTGATGAATGTCGACGCCTTCGGGCCCGGCGAAGATAAACGCGGCGCGGCGTTTCGGTTGCAGGCCCAGCGGGCGGGCGCCGGCCAATGCGCCGATCTTGTCGGCCCAGGCGCCGGCGGCGTTGATGATGATCGGGGCGCTGAACGTCTGGCTATTGGTTTGCACTTGCCACTGGCCGTCAGCGTCGCGACTCAGGCTCAGCACCTCGCAATCGGTGTGCACTTCGCCGTTGTTGCGGCGGATGCCGCGCAGGTAACCCTGATGCAGGGCGTCGGTGTCGATGTCGCTGGCGGTCGGGTCGTAGATCGCGCCATGGACTTTCTCCCGACGCAGGATCGGCAGACGGGCGCAGGCTTCGTCGGCGCTGAGTAATTGCATCTCCGGCACCGTGGCTTTGGCGCTGAGGTACTGGTTGTTCAGTTCAGCGGCGTCGCCGGTGAAATCGACAGTCATTTCGCCGCGCGGGGTCAGCAATGGATGCTCGCAGAAGCCACTCGGCGGCTGATCGAAAAACTCACGGCTGGCGAGGGTCAGCGCGCGCACCTGCGGCGTTCCGTATGCGGCGGTGTAGAGCGCCGCCGAGCGTCCGGTGGAGTGGTAAGCCGGGTGCGACTCACGGTCCAGCACGATCACTTTGGCGTGCGGCGACAGCCAGAAACCGGTGGAAGCGCCGGCAATCCCGCCGCCAATGATGATGAAGTCTGCCTGGCTCATGAATGTCTCCGGGGTGGACGCGATATCAAGAAGTTCGCGATCTCCTGTAGGAGTGAGCCTGCTCGCGATAGCGCTTTTACATTCAACATTTTCGTTGACTGATATACCGCTATCGCGAGCGGGCTCGCTCCTACAGGGGATTTGGGGTGTTAGTTGGTCAAGTGATAAAGCGCATTGGCCAGGGCGATGTCTTCCAGGCCCAGACCAATTGAACGGAAAAATACGTGACGGTTGTAACCGGGGCGCGGCACTTTCTCGCTGAGCAGGTCGGCGAGGTCACCGACGATCAAATCCTTGCTCCAGCCATGCTGTTCGGTCGCGATCAGCATCTCACCGGCCGAACCCGGCGTGGTCAGACGATAGTCACAGAATACCTGCATGTCGCCCAGGTTCTGCGGCGGCACTTCATGGGCGCGTGGCGCGTTGGTGCTGATCGAGGTGATCAGCGCCGGTTTGCTCAAGGTGGCCGGGTCGATGACCGGCCCGGCGGACGAGGTGCAGAGCATGATCACGTCAGCATCGTCGAGGGCGGTGTCGCGGCTGTCGGCAATTTTCACGCCCGGGAAGATCGCTTTCAGCTGCGCCCGGGTTTGCGCATCTTCCGACAGGCTCGGCGAATACACGCTGATGCTCTGCCAGTCACGCAAGCCTTTCACATAATGAAGATGTGCCTGAGCGACCTTGCCGCTGCCGATGATCGCCAGTCGCGACGCATTCAGCGGGGCGAGGGC
>NZ_QAIU01000145.1:0-2894 GCF_003061205.1 Pseudomonas sp. HMWF006 | reverse complement strand
CACCGCCGCCTGGAAAGAACGCGCCGATCACCAGGGCGGCCTCGACGGCATCCTGGCCAAAGCCATCACCGGCATCAACTCCATGCCGCCAAAAGGCACCTGCGCCGATTGCTCGGATGACGAGCTGAAGGGCGCGATCCAGAAGATGTCCGGCCTGAAGTAAGGCGCGCTTCTGATGAAAAAAACCGTCTTCGGACGGTTTTTTTTGTGTGCAGCATCACTGCATGCTTTTCGCGATAAAGGCACCGGAAGAATTAAGTACGGCTTTGTACACAGCATAAGCATCAGTATCTGCCGGAGTTATTGGTTCGGAGCGCCCTTCCGATATCTGTCTCAGATCACATCCCGGGATCGACAAAATGAGAGGTGAGTGAGTGGCGATGATGAACTGTGCGCCTTTGCGTGCTAGCTCCATTATTCGGTTGATAAATACCAATTGCCTCAATGGGGATAACGACGCTTCCGGTTCATCGAGAACGTACAGTCCCTGGGCTTTGAATCGGTTTTGAAACAGTGCCTCCATTGCTTCACCGTGCGACATGCAATGCATATCCACGCCGCCGTAATAGGTCTTTATTTCGGGATCAAAGCTCCCCTCTGCATCAAGCTTGCGGATCGCGGTGTTCAAGTTATAGAAGGTTTCTGCTCTGTAGAAAAAAAAACCTTCTCCCTTCGGTAGCCTTTTGAAAGCATCAGGGTTTCGTGCAGTTTCGAGTGGGTGTTCTCAGTCGAGAAATTGAAGTTCTTCCCACCGCCTTCTGGATTGCATCCCAACTTGATGGCAAGTGCTTCAAGCAACGTGGATTTTCCAGAACCGTTTTCTCCAATAAATACGGTAATTCTGCTATTGAATTGAAGCGGAAAAAGGCCGCGTAAAAAATGAGCCGCGGCTCTGTCTGGCTTCAGGCGTATCTGCTGGATGAATAAATCATTCATATTGGCGCCCCCTGAATACTCTACCAACGGATACCTTTACTCCAATCATCGTTATACCAAGTCTTATCGAACTCGTGCTGGCCATGGTAAAAATTCCGACGTAGCCAAGATAGGCAATAAGACGCTCGCCGAATAACTCCGGCGTCGCAGTGGCGCTAAAAATGATGACTGATACTGTCCCGGCCGAGATAGCCATTTCCGGCCAGAAGCACTTAATGGCGTTGGCTTTTTGATATTTGTAGCGTGCTTGTATTGTGTTGCTCAGACATTCATTGCTATTGCTGATAAGTGATTGAGAACTTTGCTCATCAATTGTGCGTGAGCTGAAAGTGCTGATTAACGATTCCTTGTACAGGTCTTCATTGATCATTTCGGCTTTATACAGACTCTGGATATGTAGTTTTGCAAACTTCAACTGCACACAAGTCAATGTCGTGATAAATATCAAGGGGATGAAAAAATAAGCATTTTCACGGAGTAAGATATAGGCTGTAGCAAATGTCAAAATACAAGATCCTGCCAGATGAATTGAGTCATGAAGGACTGAAGCAATTTTCTCGGCATCTTCTTTGATCATCGTCACGCGAGAGCTTAACGGGCAAGGTCTTTCATCATGCACAATGAAATTGATGAGTGAAAAGCGAGATTTCGCTTCCATGAGCGCCGCCAGGGAGCTGCCCAGAGTTTGAGTCGCGAGTTTGGATAAAAAAATAGCGGTGAGAAGGAAATACAGATTAGTGCTGACAGCACCACTACTGAGAGCAGTAAGTCCCTCTGCCACGATCGAAGGTATTAGCAACTGACATGCAGCTGCTAAAGTCAGGCATATTGTTGAAAACAAAAATAATGCCCCGTTTTTTCGCAAGCACATAAGCATAATTCAACGCCCCCCGTGCTGTAGTTTATAGCTCAGTATTCGATTGCGGCGATAAGAGGCCTCTCTGCTTGAGTAGTAAATGGATATAAGTGACATTGTTGGGCTGAGCACACGCTCAAGGTAGATGGCTGAGGCAAAGATAGCGCCTGTTGTCAAAGCGCTTTCACTTATTAAATGAGCGGATATCAAGAACAAAAAAACTATCGCTACCAAGTAACATGTTCCTGAAATTGATTCGAAAAAAGATGCCTTCAGGTTTGAACGAAAAGCGAGGCGCTCAATGTTTTTGATGTCCAACTTGACTCTGTCGTTGTACGGTTTGGCATCGCATACATGCGCACAGATTTCCCCGATTATAACGGTGTTTTCTTGGACGTATTCTTCAAAAAGGGTGTCGCTCTTTCTCCGGGTTATAAAATATGCAGCTGAGGCATATAGCAGGCCGCTAAGGGGGGCGAGCGCCAAAAGAGGATGATACTGAGCCGTTATAATCAGCGCGAAGATTATGATGCTGAAATTGAGTGAAGTGTCAAAAAATACCGAATGGTATAGATACATCGAACCGTCAACATCGCCGTCGATGAGTTCGATCTGCTCACCTGGATTTCCCCTATATGTAGATGCCTTGCTTCGCAGGTGCGTTAGAATTGTCCTTTTCAGAATATATCTTGTTTTGGCAGCAGTCCTTTGTAGATATATGTTGGCTGCTAGTTTCAAGGGAGGCGTCGCGATGATAAGAAGCGAAGCGCCTGCGAGTGCATATAAATATAAGTGATCTTGGGATGCATGCAAATTAATTGAATTGCCGATTAGGTAGGGTGATGCGCTTGTTAGAACTGAAATGCCTAGGCCAAAGCAGCAAAGTATTAGGTTGCTTTTCATGGTTTGATAAATTCCATTTGGTGCGGAGAAACGGAAAATCGTGATTGTGTTTTTAATCCTAGCTATTATTAAATTGACTTCAATTCAGACTCATCCTGAAGTTTTGCGTGATTAAATTCGAGTCAATGTAGGAAGGAAGCTGTAGGCTTGTGCGATGATTCTTTTGGTGTTGTTAATTCATTGTTATTGTTGAAGGTTT
>NZ_QAIU01000144.1:2966-6445 GCF_003061205.1 Pseudomonas sp. HMWF006 | reverse complement strand
GCGACAGGGTCACGTTGCCCCAGGTGTCGTACACGCGTTTCGGCGGGGTGTAGACCACGGTGGTTTTCGAACCCCGACCGGCGTTGATGTCGCCTTCGGCGGACCAGCCGAGGATCGAGCCACCAAACGTGGTCATGATCCGGCTCTGTCCCAGCAGAATGCTGCCCTGGGAGTAGAGCTGAATATTGCCCGAGCCCTGGGTAATGATCCCCGCCGTCGAGGGCGGCGCCGCGCCCTCGATGCCGAACACCTGACCACCGCCTGGCGTGAGCATCTGGATATCGCCACCGAACAAAGTCTTGACCCCGGCACCGCCATAAAGCGTGATGTCGCCGTCGTAGCGGATCGGATTGCCGGCCACATCGGTGGTCGGGAACAGCGAAGCAATGGCGTTGCGACCACGCAGGTAACTGCCTTTGCGCGGGCCATCGACATCGTTGTATTCCAGGCCACCAGCACGCAGTTCGGCGAAGTACACCTGACGGGCGAAGATCGCCTGCTCCGCACGTGGCAACGCAGCGAAGAAGGCTTGCGCCTGTTCGGTGTTGCCGCTGAATCCATAGCCGAGGGTCAGCCAGCTTTGCAATTCGTCGAGGTAAGTCTTGACCACTTTGCCTGGCTGCCCGTTGAGCGATGCGTTCGGGTCGGCAAGGTTCTGCGGGTTCAGATAGCGGGCAATGAACCGCGAATAATCCGGCCCCTGCGCGCCCACACCGGCCTGCAATACCACGCTGGCACCCGGTTGTTTATCGCCTGCCACCAACGAGCCGAGGCTGGTGATGCTGGCGCGGTTTTCCATAAGGATATTGCGCCCGGCGTTGATATCCAGCGTTCCCGGCCCGGCGATATCAAAGTTGCTGTAGAGAATGTCGCGACCTGCTGACACTCGCGATACGTCTCGCGGATCATTGTGGACAAACAGGTTGCCGGTGGAAGAAATGCCATCCTTGCCGTTGCTTATTTCTGAACTCGGTACTGCCGTAGGCTGCCCCAGGGTGGTGCCGGAGGCGACGATGTCACGACCGGCGATCATCCACACAGGACCGGCCGCTTCGTACCAGGTGCGTTTGGAAGTGGAAAAGCTCAACGTTTCACCACTGCGAACGCCCACCAGGTCCCCCGTCAGTGCGTAGATTCGCGCCGGCCCCTGTACGTCGTTCAAACCCGAATAGCTATCGGGACCAAAGGCAAACAGCGGATATCGCACGTTACTCTCTGGTGCCACGCCATCGTCGCTGTAGTTGGTGCGCACCGGCTTGCTTGTGTTGCTGTTGGTGGTAAAGGTGTTGAACGCCGGGTTGAACGGCGTGGTAATGGCCATCGGGCTCGCCCCCGACTGGTTGATCGCATAGCCACCGGCGTAGATAGAGTCACCTGCCAGCAGTTCAAGCTGTCCCGACTTCGACGGAGCCAGGAGCAGTGAGTAACCTTGCAGCGGGTAGTTGTCTACGCCAGTGAACGTCGCGGATGGTCCTGCATAGATGGATCCCTGGCCCGCCACCGCACGAAGTATCGATGGATAGACAAACCGGCCATCGGTAGGAGAGGTATTGCGGCCCGTGATCAGACCGTTGGATGAGTTGACCTCGGATATCTGTGTGCCCGGCGTCAGGTTCCCGCCAGCCGAGAACAGATCGATTGCGGTGTGGTCGGTCCACAATGAGAAGCCGCTCAGAGTACCGCCCTGCTGAACGCTACCGTTGGCGGCCATGATCGGGCTGGCGTTCATCAGACTCACTCGCCCAGGATCCGCTGCACCACCCAATACCAGATCCCCACGGCTGCTCAGGCTCATGCCCGAGTCTCCCGGAATCAGCACCACGCCTCCGGAAGCGCTACCGGTGGTCGAGGTAAATGGATCAAGTGCCCGGGTTTCCCGAAGATCATTGACCACGGTGCTGGCGCCGTACCTCAGGTTGATGCCACCCAGTGCTCCACCCGTCATTTGTGCCGCACCGCGCAGGTTGATCAGCGCACCTTGCAGATCATGGACCGGTTTGCCGATACCGGTTTCTCCTGCCCGCGCTTGCAGCGACGGGTTGAACGTACCGCCGATTCGAATATCCATGTCACCCCCCCCGGTCATCTGCACGCTGCCATCGCTGGCGACTCGACCGGTGCTGCCGACTGCGACGATCAGACCTTGGCTTCGAGGATTGTTCACGGCATCCCCCAACGGCTTGAGCATGCCGGCATCACCACCGGCCCGCAGGCTGATATTACCGCCGCCCAAAGTGCCGAAACCGGTGACCCCGACCAGGTACGGTTCGGTATTGGTGTTCGTATCTGGCATCAATTGGGTGGCATAGCTGCCGAAGTTGATCCACCAGGCCGTGGGCATATCCGGGTTGTCCGTGCCTTGGCGCCACAGCCAGTTGCCCACCGCGACACTTGCGATCTGCTCCCGGGTTCCACCTGAAGTCGATCGAGTTTTCTGCCCTACCGAATCGCCCGAAACAGACCCGCCCGCGTTGATCGTCAGATTGCCGCCCATCTGCGGATACCAGGCCTGGTAAAGACTGTCGGTGCCGCCGTTGACCCATTTTTCATAATCGGCACCGGCGCTGCCCAATACCGAATTACTGTTCGAGAGATACCCGCGTTTCTGGTTGTACAACGGATCGACGTTCGCTGATTGAGTGCCGGCGGTATAAACGCCAAACGGTGAATCCATGCTCAAGTTGCCGGCAGCCATCAGATCAAGATCGCCAGTACCGGTGCGCAGCACACTGAACATCTGGCTGTGGGCCTTGGCGGTTGTGCCGGGATTATTGCCGATGCAGAACTCCGGATAGATTTCACAAAGGACCTGATACTCCTCGGGAACGGGTTCGTAGTCAGGTCCTTGACCACTGCCCGGCGCCCATACCCAGCGTGCCATCGGCACACAGAGCCCTTCTATCTGCGCACAGATCTCCAATTGGTCATCGGGCACAGGGTAATACCCCGGAAGGTCATACGGATTGCCCGGTGCCCACACGAGTATCCCGGTTGCCTGGGTAAGCGTGACACCGTAATGAGTGTCCGCCAGCCGCAGATTGCCATCGGTGGTGACAGGCTTCACGGCACGGCTGTCCGCCGCCTCTAGATCGGCACCCGCCACCGCGCGCATCGACCATGACGCACTGCCCGAAGGCAACATACTGGCCAACGCCCAGTTCTTGCCTTGCTGCGTGCCGTTGAACGGACGCAGTTCGATCAGCGAAGTGCCGTCGGCAAGCTTTACATCAGTCATCGAAGGAATCAGCGAACCGCGCAGCAAGGCCAGCGAGCTGCTCAGTTTCACACCGGAAACCGTTAAAAGATCGAGGTCGAAAACCCCTGGCAACGGCACGCCCTTGGGCCAGGTCATGGCCTTTAGGCTCGTGGCCTTGTTCAGACGGATACCGGAACCCAGGCGAGAGTTCGCCGGCAACGTCACACTTTCGCTGAGCAACGTTCCCGCCGCGTACAACAGATGACCATCGGCATCATGGATA
>NZ_QAIU01000144.1:0-2956 GCF_003061205.1 Pseudomonas sp. HMWF006 | reverse complement strand
TCGTCACGTCGTAATTGAGCGTCGCGCCCACCGGAAACTGCGTGCCCTCGGCCAGCGTAACCCCGCTGCCCGGCACGATCAGATCGCCGCCGAACGGTTGCACACCGGCGATCAGTTTCCAGCCGGCGTCATCCTTGGTTTCCGGTGGTGGCGCGAAACCGTCGTTGATGCTGCCGTAAATGTCGAGGTTGCCACCGGCACGAATCACCAGGCTGCCGGCCTCCCCTGACCCGTACACCAACGGATTCAGTCGCGTGTGCGGATTGAGACTGGCATAACGATAGCCGGACAAATCCAGATCACCCTCCACCACCAGATCTCCGTCGGCAGTCTTGCTGGCAATTTCCACGCCTGGGCGCAGATGGAACGCGTCTGCGTAAGTGGTGTTGTTCAGCCCGGCGAGTTTGCGTTGCAGCAGATCGTTATTACCCAGCGCGGCGTTGATAAAGTCTTTGCTGTCACCGTGAATGCGTTCGAGCATGACCTTGTCAATCACCTGATACGGCCGACCACTGACCGCCTGATCGACACCATCACGGGCATCGGTATAACGGCGCGTGCCATTGAGCCCGATAGAACGCGCGCCCTGAATGGTCAGCACACCACTGGCGTCGATGGCAATGTCATTGCTGCCCAGACGTGGCGCGTTCAGCTCCAGCGTGCCGCGCAGCATTCCATCGTGTTGCCCCGCAAGGAAACCGGGCACGGCATCGGTGCCGTGGCGCAGGTCGATGCGCGCGCCGCTGCCTAGCGTGAGTAAACCATCGCCGGAACCGAGTTCGACCGTGGCACGGTTCGGCGCATCGATGATCTTGCCGTAGCTGTCGACCCGCAGCACACGGCCATGGGCATCGAGCACACTGTTGCCCGCAAGAGTCAGACCGTTTTTCGCCGACAGACGAATGCTGCCGACACGTTCGCCGCTGGCGTCGATCAGACCGGCAACCGTCAGGCTGCCATTGTCCACCGACACATTGATCTCACCAGCCTTGAGACCGTCGCCGATCACAAGATTGCCTTGTTTGAGTTGCAGGCTGCGGCTGCCGTAAACCTGTCCGGCACTCAAGCGCTGATTGAGTGCAGCGAACTGCTCGGTGGCGTCACCGCCCAGACGCTGCGCGCGAATGTCCACGCCACTGGCCTTGTACGGCACCAGCGTGCCACCGGCGTCGTAATAACCACTGCTGCCGCCGACAATCTGGCCTTGCAGATCGACCATCCCGGCCGCATCGGCCAGAGCGACGACGCTAAGGTTACCGGCCTGATTGTTCTTCGCCGACAGATCGATCCGCGAGCCCGCGGCCTGACGGATATTGCCATTTGCGCTGTAGAGCGAAACATCGCCACCCCAGCTGTACTTGCTGACATCGTTGAACGGCAAGGTACGTCCGGCCATATCCAGTACGGCTCCACTGCCCAGGGTCAGATCGCCTTCGGACTTCACCGTCAGCTTGCCGCTGGCCAATGCGATACGGCTGTCGAGCACGATATCGCGGGCTTCAAGGTTCAACTCCGCACCCAGGGCATTGGCCACGCCGGCAGCCCCGGCGCCGCTCAAGGTCAGGCTATTGCCGGCCTTGAGCAGGCTGACTGATGCCGCCTCGCCAGTGAGCAACGGCGTACGCAGATTCAGATTGCCGCCGCTGTAGCTGTAACCCTTGACCGGATCGTAAGCGCCTTGCTCCTGATACACCGCTAGGCTGCCCTTGTGATTGGCGGTGATGCGCTCGCTGGCGCTCAGGTTGACGTTGGCGAACCCCAGCGCCAGACGATTGTTCTGATCCAGCCCGCTGGCCTGAGGCATCGGGCCATAACCCAGCTCGATCCGCTGGGCCTGAATGTCCAGCGTGCCACTGCCGGTGCCCGCACCACCCGTGATGACTGCGCCAGGACTCTGGGTCGCACCGTTCCAGATCAGGTTGGCGGTACGGATACTCGCCACGTCGCCGGCGTTGCCCAGACCGTAAATCGCCGGAGTGACCAGCACCAGATTCTGCAATTTGCTCTGGCCGGTCTGTGGGTCGATCGTGTCGAGGCTGACGCTGCCGTAGAAATTGAAGGCGTCGCGAGTGGTCAGGCTCAGGGTTTCCAGGGCCGGCGCGCCAAACTGCGTATCACCGCGCAGCAAACGGTCGAGTACGTTCTGGTTGAGCGTGAGGCCGGCAGGCACGCGGCTGCCTGCCGCCGCCAGCGCCTCGGCGCTGCCGGCATTGACCGAGCCGACCGACAGTGCCAGATGACGGGTGCCGAAACGCACCGCTTCACCGAGTTCGAACTGGTTATCCGTGACGGCAGTGATACTGCCGTTCGAATACAGCAGGGCCGGATTGCTGCACACACTCGTTGCGCAAGTGCCGATCCGGATACTGCCCGCTCCGGTGATGCCACTGGCCAGCTCCGGCGCGAGGACCTGGGTCCAACCGTTGGAAACGAGCAACACGCTGGAGGCTCTCGGCTCATAAATGAAACCGGCCATTGAGTCGTAGGCCACGTTGCCACGCCCCAGCGTATTGATCCCGCCCCCCGCCTCGACCGTGATGCCGCCAAGCGTTGACGTGGTGCGCAGCAAGACTTCCGGTGCAGACAGAATCGCCCCTTCACGCAAGACAATGTTTGCGCTGGTGCCCAGGAAACCGATGATGTTGGCGGCTGTGTTGTACAGGACATTCGGCATCGCACCGATAGTCAGACGCCCGGCATTGAGGCTATTAAGCGTGTCGGCGTATAACGACACGCCATTGAAGCCAGGGGTCGGTGCATGGCCCGCGCCCAGGATCTCGAAGCTGCTACCGGCGTTGCCGCCGCGCACCACCGCCGTGCCGGCCATGCCACCCTCGGCAGCGTCGAACAACGCACGCCCGTTGAACTGCAAATCGATGCCTTGCTTGCCGCCGGACGCCAGGCGCAGATCCAGTGTCTTGCCGTCCATCGGTGCCATCGCGCGTGGCACACCACC
>NZ_QAIU01000143.1:0-2695 GCF_003061205.1 Pseudomonas sp. HMWF006 | reverse complement strand
CCACCAGCACCACCAGACCGACCGCGAGCACTGAGCTGGAAAACAGAAAGCCTTCGTCCGAGGGAATGTTCATGAACGTCGGCAACCCGACGTACAGCAGGTAGACCGTGTAGCAAATGGCCGCCGTGCCGACGATCATCCCCAGCCACATGTGCGGATACAGCGCCGCCAGGCCGCCGACGAACAGCGGCGTTGCGGTGTAGGTGGCGAACGCGACGCAACGGGCCAGGCTCGGGTTGGCGTCATAGGTGCGCGCCATCCAGTGCACGAAAGCGCCCATCACCGCGACCCCGCCGAGCATCGCCAGGTATGACATCACAGTCATCCAGATCGCGCTTTCCACGGTGAGCATCACCGGCGCCCGGTTGCCGATCACCCAGCCAACCTGGGTGGTGCCGATAAACGCCGAAACGGCCGGAATCGCCGCGAGAATCAGCGTGTGGGTCAGGTACATGTGGCTGATGCTTTCCTCTTGGTCGCCACGGATCTCCTTCCATTCCTGATCGGGGTGGGTAAACAGTCCCACTACGTGATGGATCATGCCAGTCACTCCTCTTGTTATTGCCATCGCCCCCCAGCGGAGCGCCTACGGGCCAAGGTGGCCGAGCAAATACAGGTCTTCAGATGTGTGCGACCTTATGACGCAGTATAGAAAGGTCTTAACCGCACTGGGACTAGGGGCTTAGAGCAAATCGCGCTGTAAATACGGGGCTTAATCGCCTTGGGGTCTTGGCATCAGCTCTTTTTTATCTTTGAAATACATTTGTGGTGAGGGGATTTATCCCCGATGGGGTGCGAAGCAGCCCCAAAACCTCAGAACTCTATTTTCCCGATACTTCGCGATGGATGGTTTGACGACTGCTGCGCAGCCGATCGGGGGTAAATCCCCTCGCCACAGAGGGCAATGCAGACCTCGGAAGAATGGGGCAGACTCTCGGCCCTTCGCCCCCACGGGGTTTTTGCGTAAAATGCCCGCCTTTCGTCACACCTCACGGATTTCGCGTCATGGGCACTCTTACGGTCAACCAGAACAAACTGCAAAAGCGCCTGCGCCGCCTGGCCGGCGAAGCGGTCGCCGACTTCAACATGATCGAAGACGGCGACAAGGTCATGGTCTGCCTGTCCGGAGGCAAGGACAGCTACACCATGCTCGACGTGTTGATGCACCTGCAGAAGGTTGCACCGATCAAGTTCGAGATCGTCGCGGTGAACATGGACCAGAAGCAGCCGGGTTTCCCCGAGCACGTGCTGCCGGCCTACCTGAAAGAGCTGGGCGTCGAGTACCACATCGTCGAGAAAGACACCTACTCGGTGGTCAAGGAGCTGGTGCCGGAAGGCAAGACCACCTGCTCGTTGTGCTCGCGCCTGCGTCGCGGCACGCTGTACACCTTTGCCGACGAAATCGGCGCGACCAAAATGGCCCTCGGTCACCATCGCGATGACATCGTCGAGACGTTCTTCCTCAACATGTTCTTCAACGGCACCCTCAAGGCGATGCCGCCGAAACTGCGTGCCGATGACGGCCGTAACGTGGTGATCCGCCCGCTGGCCTACTGCAACGAGAAGGACATCCAGGCCTACTCGGACTTCAGGGCTTTCCCGATCATCCCGTGCAACCTCTGCGGTTCGCAGGAAAACCTGCAGCGTCAGGTGGTCAAGGAAATGCTTCAGGACTGGGAGCGCAAGACCCCGGGTCGAACCGAAAGCATCTTCCGCAGTCTGCAGAACGTGGTGCCGTCGCAACTGGCCGACCGCAATCTGTTCGACTTCACCAGCCTGAAGATCGACGAAACAGCGGCTTCGCGCTTCGTTAACGTCGTCAACCTGTAAACATACTTCAAATGTGGGAGCGAGCTTGCTCGCGAAGGCGTCGTGTCAGCCGACATCAATGTTGAATGGCATACCGCTTTCGCGAGCAAGCTCGCTCCCACAGTGTTTTGTGTTCAAAGGTAGAATTTCATTTTCAATTCCCGGGAGAGGGCATGCGCGATTACAAGTGGCTGCACGAATACTGTCTGAACCGCTTCGGTTCGGCGGCTGAACTGGAAGCCCATCTGCCCGTTCCCAAGACCGCGGCGCAATTGCGCAAGATCAGCGACGACCGCTACCTCTCGACCATGGCCCTGCGCGTGTTCCGCGCCGGGCTCAAGCACAGTCTGGTGGACGCCAAGTGGCCGGCCTTCGAGGACGTGTTCTTCAAGTTCGACCCGGAAAAAGTCGTGCTGATGAGCGCCGAGCACCTCGAACGCCTGATGCAGGACGCGCGGATCATTCGCCACCTGGGCAAGCTCAAGAGCGTGCCGCGCAATGCGCAGTTCATCCTCGATGTCGAGAAGGAGAAGGGCAGTTTCGGCGCGCTGATCGCTGACTGGCCGGTGACCGATATCGTCGGTCTGTGGACCTACCTGAAAAAGCACGGGAGTCAGCTGGGCGGGCTGTCGGCGCCACGCTTTTTGCGCATGGTCGGCAAGGATACCTTCGTGCCGAGCTACGACGTGGTCGCCGCGCTGAATGCACAAAAGATCGTCGACAAGGCCCCGACCAGCCTGCGCGATCTGGCGATTGTGCAGGAGACGTTCAACCAGTGGCATGAACAGAGTGGCGGGCGGCCGATGAGCCAGATTTCGATGATGCTCGCGTACACCGTCAATCATTAAGACCGCGTCGCTCTAATCGCTGGCAAGCCAGCTACCAC
>NZ_QAIU01000142.1:0-7065 GCF_003061205.1 Pseudomonas sp. HMWF006 | reverse complement strand
ACTCCAGGGTCACTTCACCCTTGAGCAGTGGTCGGCAGCTGTCGTTCAGACGCAGCCCGCCATACCCTTCGTGATCGACATCGGCCAGCCCGCGCGCAACCAACTGGCGAAACAGCGAACGCCATTCGCTTTCGCTGAGCGCCTTGCCGACGCCGTACACCGACAGATGCTGATGGCCGAAGCTGCGGACCTTTTCGTTGTCCTTGCCCAGCAAAACATCCACCAGATGACCTACGCCATAACGCTGGCCGGTGCGGAAAATCGCCGACAACGCCTGACGTGCCGGCTCGGTGGCGTCCCAGGTCTGCACGCCATCGACGCAGTTGTCGCAATGGCCGCACGGCTCGGGCATGTCTTCATCGAAGTAGGCCAGCAGCGTCTGGCGACGGCAGCGGGTTTCTTCACACAGCGAAAGCATGGCGTCGAGCTTGTGCTGCTCCAGACGCTTGTGCCGCTCATCGCCTTCGGAGTTCTGCAGCATCTGCTTGAGCATCACCACGTCTTGCAGACCGTAGGCCATCCACGCATCCGCCGGCAGACCGTCACGGCCACCACGCCCGGTTTCCTGGTAATACGCCTCAAGGGATTTCGGCAGATCGAGGTGTGCGACAAAGCGCACGTTGGGCTTGTCGATACCCATGCCGAACGCGACGGTGGCGACCATGATCAAGCCTTCCTCATTGAGGAAACGCTTCTGGTGATAGGCACGCAGATCGTTGGGCAGGCCGGCGTGATACGGCAGCGCCGGGAAGCCTTGTTCGCTGAGGAACGTCGCCACTTCCTCGACCTTCTTGCGCGACAGGCAATAGACAATGCCGGCATCGCTGCGCCGCTCGGCGAGGAACGCCAGCAACTGCTTGCGCGGCTGCTCCTTGGGCACGATCCGATAGAAGATGTTCGGCCGGTCGAAGCTCGACAGGAAACGCTCGGCGTTCTGCAGATGCAGGCGGGTAACGATTTCTTCGCGGGTACGCTTGTCGGCGGTGGCGGTCAGGGCAATGCGCGGCACGTCGGGAAACATTTCCGCCAACTGGCCCAGTTGCAGGTATTCCGGACGGAAATCGTGGCCCCATTGCGACACGCAGTGCGCTTCGTCGATGGCGAACAACGCAATGTTGAGCCCTTGCAGGAACGACAACATGCGCGGCTGCACCAGACGCTCGGGCGCCAGATAGAGCATCTTCACTTCGCCACGCTTGATACGGGCTGCGAGGTCGCGCTGTTGCTCGGCGCTGAGCGTGGAGTTCAATGCGGCGGCCGCTACGCCCAGTTCTTCGAGGGTGGCGACCTGATCGTCCATCAAGGCGATCAACGGCGACACCACCACTGCCAGGCCTTCGCGCAGCAGCGCCGGCACCTGGAAGCACAGGGACTTGCCGCCACCGGTAGGCATCAGCACCAGCGCATCACCGCCGCTGGCCACGCGCTCAATGATTGCACCCTGACGGCCACGGAAACTGTCGTAGCCGAAGATGTCCTTGAGGACGCGTTGAGCCTGTTCGAGCATAAAAACTCCAAAAATCTACCGAAACATCCCTGCACAGGCTGGTTCAGGACAGCCAAGGCTGCTTAAACAAAACGTAAGAGCGCATTGCCAGACAATCGCAATACGAGCAGGGAGCGCAAAACGCGGCAGTATACCCGAGCCCTCCCCGGCAGGGGGTGCCGCTTAGAAGACACTCTCAAACCTGCCACATAAATCCCACAGGGTTATTGGTGTTGTCTGTAATTACGGCAAATCTGCCGTGCGGCTGGCTTGAGCGCGCAAGAAGGCCTAGAATTCCCGCATTGTTTATTCCCCCAAGGTAGCCCCGTAATGTCCTTCGCTGAGCAACTGACCCGCCTGCAAGTTTTCCTCGATGCCGACGAGCTGCATGACGAGGCGCTGGATTACGTGGCCGCCCACGGGTACCTGACCGCGCTGTCGATCTGCGCAGAAGAGGTACCGGAGCGTGAGTGGATCGACGCCCTGTTCGCTGAAGAGCCGCATTACAGCAGCGACGCCCAGCGCGAAGAGATCGAAGCCACCCTGATCGGCCTCAAGGCACACATCGCCCGTCAACTGGCGTCCGACGAAGAATTCGAGCTGCCATGCGAACTGGATCTGGGCGACGAGCCGGACGACTCCGAACTGCGCGGCTGGTGCATCGGTTTCATGGAAGGCGTGTTCCTGCGTGAAGCGGCCTGGTTCGAAACCGCCGAAGAAGAGGTCAGCGAAATGCTCCTGCCGATCATGGTCGGCTCGGGTCTGTTCGACGAACAGCCAGAGTTCGAAGACATCGCCAAGGACGCCAACCTGATGGACGACATGATCGTGCAAATTCCGGAAGCCCTGACTGCGCTGTACCTGCTGTGCCAGGCGCCTGACGAAAAACCGGCGATCCTCAAGCCACGTCACCACTAAGCTCCGGCCTATGGACAACCCCATAGGCAACCGCCCCCTGATGTTGCGCTACATCCTGCTAGCCATCGGCTGGCTCAGCGTGGCATTGGGGGTGATCGGGATCTTCCTGCCCGTACTGCCTACCACTCCTTTCCTCCTGCTGGCGGCCGCCTGTTTCGCCCGCAGCTCTCCGCGTTTCTATCGCTGGCTGGTCGAACACCCGAAACTGGGTCCGTGGATTCGTGACTACCTCGACGGCAACGGCATTCCGCTCAAGGGCAAGGTCTACGCGATCGGGCTGATGTGGGCGAGCATTCTGTTCTCGTGCTACCTGGTACCGATGCCGTGGGCACGGGGGTTCATGCTGACCAGTGCGGTGTTGGTGACGGTTTATATTCTTCGGCAAAAGACGCTGTAAAAACCCTGATTTCCCTCTGCCGCATTCAGACCATTCGTCCGAAAAGCGCACCAACCTGTCAGATCTGACAGTAGCCGACACGCTTTGATTCAGCCTACAACAGGGCAACTGTTTCTCACCCTCAATGTTTGCAGGCGGAGTTGCCCCCATGACTTCTTTCAGATTTTTCCTGTTTCCTGCGCGCAAGGATTTGTCGTCCCGCGTAGCACCGCTGCAAAATTTTCCGTTGTACATCCCCGGTATGATTCGTCCGATTGTGGACGGTGATGGCGGTATCGGTATCGAGGTGTTTGAAGAAAATGAGAACGGAGTTTTTTGCCTTATCGATCCTTACCCCGGGATGGGCGAGGATGATTTGATACCGGTGTTCTGGAATTCGACACAGATTATCGAACTGAAGGTCAAAGACACGGAGGTCAATCAACGCCTGTTCTTCTTTCTGCCAAAAGACAGGATTGTCCCCGGCTGGGCCGAAAGCTATTACCAGGTTACTCGCGCTGGTCAGCCTGCTCCCGACGAGCCCTCCGCCATTCTGAAACTGCTGGTCAAGCTCAATCGCCCCGCCGGCGATGACAGACAGCAGCATCTACCCTGGCACTCGGAACTGGACATCGTTGGCCTGCCGGAGGATGTCATCAACAATGGCGTCACCAAAGAATGGTCAGCCAAAGGTGTACCAATGACCATCAAGCGCTATCCCGACATCCGCGAACGGGACGTTATCTGGATCAAATGGGGCAGCATCTTGCTCGCACCGCACGAGGTGACGCCCGCCGAAGCCGACGGCACCGTCGCGATTGTCATCACCGCCCTGCCGGGTGACATCCTCACCGCCGGTGACAGTGCAAAGTTGCCGATCCGCTATGAAGTGCATGATGAGCTTTGGAATTACGCCGAAGACTGGTCAAAGGAAACCACAGTATCCGTAGAGGCTGGTGCTGCTCGCCTGGGCGCAGCCATTTTCAAAGACGCCGAAGACGGCAAACTCCATCTTGACAGGCTCGACCATCAGGCCACCAACCTGCTGATCCTCATCGAGAGTAATGACGAATTCACAGCGGGCGACACGATCACCATCAGGGTTATCGGGATCGCCGGCCCGGGAGTTGCGCCAAGGACATTCACCAAAGAAGTCATCGTCGGCAACCCGCCTTACATTCTGCAACAACCTATCCCTTATGAATTCGTCAGCCTGTTCGCCACCGGCACCCTCGATGGTGCTTACGTGCTGCACAAACAGGATGGCAGCGATCCGCTTTCCTCAAAACGTACGTTTGTCGACGTGATCGGTAACCCGTCACAATTACCGGCACCGACAATCAGTGAAGTGATCGGCGCCATTCTGCCGGCCGATAGTCTGCTCGCGACCGTGACGGTTGATTACCCAGCGATTGACTTAGGAGACACCATAAATCTGATCTGGGAAGGTACCCGGTCCGGCGGCGCGCCCTATTTACATGAACAACAATATGACGTCAGCAGCGACGATCAGGAGGCCGGTTTCACCCGGATTACCGTCGACCGTGAACATATCGAGGCATTGGCCAACGGCATCCTCAAGCTTTTTTACCGGGTGTACAACGAAAAGACCAAACAATACGGCATCAGCGAGTCGGACTTTCTCAGGGTAGAGGTGCGTGATGTGCGTGCAACGCTACCTGCCCCTGAAGTGGAAGAAGCCAAGGACGGGGTGATCGATCCAACACAGGTTTACACACAGGCCCACGTACTGGTGAAACCGGTCAATTGGGTCAAGGGCGATATCCTGACCTATCACTGGACGGGTTATAACGCCTTTGGCACGACCAAGGGCAGTGTACCGATTACCCAACTGTCGATCGGCGAGACCATCCGTTTCCGGGTGGATGAGTACTACGTCACGACCAACATCGGCTTTACGGTGACGGTGCGCTACACCCTCCTGCATGCCGCGACTGGCCAATACAGCTATTCGGCGCCTCTGACCGTCATCGTCGGCGTCCCACTCGGTCGTTTGCTGCCCCCCACAGTTCTCCAGGCGACTGACAGCGCACTCGATCCCATGAAGGCACTCAACGGTGTCGATATTGAATGCCGCTATGACACGATGGACGAAAAACTCGATGTGTTGAAACTGCTATGGATCGGCACCCCGGGGGCAGGTACCTCAGATGACCTTGAGAAACCGGGCGAAACTGCGGGCACGGTCACCTTCCACCTTCCCTCCTCGGTGGTGGGGGCCAACATCCTCAACACCGTTTCGCTCAAATACGCCGTGCAGCGCCATAAGCTCTGGACGCAATCGGAAGAGCTTGCGCTAAACGTACTGGGCTTCCAGAACCCGGAAACCGAACTGCCAAGGCCTGAGGTTCCGCAGGCAGTCAAGGCCGTTCTGGATCTGATGGAGTTCAGCGGCGACGCCCGGGTTCTGGTCAGCCCTTGGCCTTTCATCGCCAAGGGGCAAACCGTCGATGTTTATCTCGAAGGCAGAACCAGCTCCGGCACCTACGTCATTGACGTGCTCAAGGGTCATGAAATCAACGAGCAGCAAGCCGTTACGGGTCTGAATGAAGCACTGATGAGATCCGAGTTACTGAAACTGCTACACAGTTCTCCGGCCACGGTGACGTGCAAAGTGATTTTCGATGGCAGCAAAGATCAATCCGCAGCGATCCTGTTTCCACAATTGCCACTGACCATACGGACCCGCTACGACTACGTGACACCGATCATTACCAGTGTGAAAGACCAGCAAGACAAGGAAATTCCCGAGGCGGGCCTGACCTACGATAAGCGCGTGGCCATTCAGGGCACGGCCACACGGGGCGAAAAGGTCAATATCAGGATCAACAATGATGCGCCACGGACTGTCGATGTCATTGCCCCCGGCACTTGGGGTGTTACTGCAGGCAATCTGACTGAAGGTTTGCAGAGCATAACGGTCGAGGCTTTGTATGACGCAGATCCGGCGATCAGCAAGCCACGAACGTTCACCATTGGTATCGCCACCCGACCGAGCATCACCGCCGTCACCGACTCTCTGGGGCCTGTTGCCGATAACGGAAGCAGCTACGACACTGACATCGACGTGTCGGTTATAGCCGATCCGAATCAAGGGGTTCAGTTATACGACGGCGATACGGCGATTGGCTCGCTCATTCCCCTTGATGGCAAAGGAGAGGGATCGACGACGCTGACCAATCTGACGCGTAAAACCTACGCGATCAAAGCCCGGGCACTCTATGGTGATCGGCTGGAATCGCCTGTGCACAGGTTTACGATCAAACCACACGCCGCTATAACGCTGACCTCGGTCAAGCATTCAAATGGTGAACTGGTACAAGGAGGAAACACCTATGACAACACAGTCACGCTGACAGGTGCATTCACACCGCTGTATGAGGTGCAAGTTTATGACAATGATGTTCCCCGACAGATCGTGAGCACCCTACAAAATGGAACCTGGACAACCAGTCTGGCGGTGGATCTGGGTAATCACGCGGTATACGTCAAAGCGGTAGCAACGGACCTGCAATCCACTAGCCGAAACTTCACCAGAGTTCTCCTGCCGCCTCTGACCATCGCGCCGACCGAGGTTACCATCAGCGGTTATCTGGTCAGACGCACAGACAGAGCGGTGACTCACCCGCACGCGGGCACTCATGCCACTCGTGTAGCCACGGGCGGCGTACCGCCCTATCGTTACAGCACTGATACGCCTCAGAGACTTCAGGTCGATGCTTCATCAGGGAGAGTGATCGGCATTCGAAACGGTAGCGGTCGGGTGATTGTGACCGATAGCAGGGGCAGTACGGCTTCGTATCCGGTCACTATCCAGAACGTCTGGTACATCGCCAATTACGGAGGCGGTCGCCATAATCTGGCAACCATGAACGCGACAGCCAACAATGCAGGCGGCAAAATGCCGCGCATCAGTGACTATGGCAATATGCGCACGGCCTACGCTGGCGATCCCGGCGGGTATGCCAACGACTACTACTGGGTAGAAGATACCCATGCGTGGGGATCACACTGGTTGTGTCGCCCAACAGATGGAGTGACGTTTGGATCAAATGACAACCGCGGAGTGGGTTGCATAGGTGTTCTATTGCGCACCTGACTCAGACTGCCTTGTGCAAAGGAGAGCGGACAAATGAGGACTCATTTGTCCGCTCCGGCTTTTTGCTAGCCCCGCACCACGACAATTCTTGAGTTATTTCGCGGAGGTCTCCGTCCGTCGCAAACCCCAACGCACCTGTCAGATCTGACAGGTGCCAACTTCGCC
>NZ_QAIU01000016.1:0-3541 GCF_003061205.1 Pseudomonas sp. HMWF006 | reverse complement strand
GCCCCGACCCCCAACACCACCCCATGAATCACAAACGTAAAAATCAACGCCTGCACAATCTGCCCAAACGTGTCAGGTCGCTTGAATGCGGTGAGCGTGTAAAAAATCCAGGTCGAAACAAACCCGGGGATGAGGTACTGCAACAACGGAATAACTTCTTTGACCAGATCGTCCATGATCCGTGGCTCCTTGAAAGACTTGCCGGCCCGATAAGTGACCGGCAATCAAAGCCTAGTGCACGCTGAAAAAGTCCCTCGCCGCGATCTGTCACAGCGCATTACGCCAGCCGCTAAACCTGCGCATCCTGCAAAATCAGATCCGCGCCCTTCTCCGCGACCATCAGCACCGCCGCATGGGTATTGCCCGATGTCACATTCGGGAAAATCGACGCATCGACGACCCGCAACCCTGCGAAACCATGCACTTTCAGGCGCTTGTCGACCACCGACGTCTGCTCGTCCGCGCCCATCGCACAGGACCCGCACAGGTGATAGATCGAGCCACAGTTGTCGCGAAAGTACTGCAACATCTGCTCATCGGTTTCCACCGCTGGCCCCGGCAAGACTTCATCGACGGTGATGCTCCTGAGCGCCGGGGCGTGCATGATCTTGCGCATCAGGCGACTGCCCTGGATCACCTCATCAATGTCCTTTTGTGTGCTCAGGTAGTTCGGGTCGATCAACGCCGCATCCCGTGGATTTTTCGAGGCGATTTCGACGTGCCCGCGACTGGTAGGCCGGCACGGATTGAAGCACAGCAGGAAGCCTGAATACGGCTCCGGCTTGAGACTGGCCTTGTTGTTTTTCGGGATCTGGTACGACAGCGGGTTGAAGTACAACTGCAGGTTGGGATGCGCCTGCTGCTGGTCGCCACGGAAAAATCCGCCGGCCTGATTGACGCTCATGGCCAGCGCGCCCTTGCGGGTGAGCAGGTATTTGAGGCCGAGCTTTAGCTGGCCGAACAGCGAACTCAGTTCATCGTTCAACGTCGGGATATTGGCCTTGTAGTAGTAGCTGACGCACAGGTGATCCTGCAGGTTGCGGCCCACCGCTGGCAGGTGCTTGACCAGCGGAATCTGGTGCCTGGCGAGCAGCTCGCGATCGGCCACGCCGGACAACTGCAGGATCTTCGGCGTATCGACCGCGCCCGCACAGAGGATCACTTCCTTGCGCGCAGTAAACGTGCGCACCACCCCGTGCTGGGTAATCGAGATACCGCTGGCGCGCTGCTGTGCTGCGTCAAACAGCACACGATCCACCAGTGCGTAATGCTCGACAGTCAGGTTCGGCCGGCTCAGTGCCGGATGCAGATGAGCGAAGCTGCTGGAACAGCGCTGGCCGTTTTTGGTGTTGACGTCGTAAAGACCTGCACCCTCGAATTTCGCCCCGTTGAAATCGTCGCTGCGCGGATAGCCGAGCTGCGAGCAGCCTTCAAGAAACACATCGCAGATCGGGTGGGTCTGGCCCTTCATCGGGGTGATGCTGATCGGACCGCTGCCGCCGTGGTATTCGCTATCGCCCAGCGGGTGATTTTCCAGTTTGCGGAAGTACGGCAGCACGTCCTTGAAGCCCCAGCCGTCGTTGCCGCTGGCCGCCCAATCGTCGAAATCGTGGGCCTGGCCACGCACGTAGATCATCGCGTTGATCGAGCCGGAACCACCCTGCACCTTGCCGCGCGGGGCGTAGATTTCGCGATTGCCCAGTTGCTTCTGCGGCTGGCTGTAGTACATCCAGTTGAAGGTCGGGTTGTAATACATTTTGGCGAAGCCGACCGGGATCCTGAACCACAGCGAGCTGTCTTTGCCGCCCGCTTCCAGCAGCAGCACCGTGTATTGCCCGGAGGCCGAGAGCCGATTGGCCAACACGCAGCCAGCGGCGCCTGCGCCAGCGATGATGTAGTCGTATGTCATGCACGGTTACCGCGTAAGTCGTTGTACAAAAATCGGAATAGACACTGCGATCGCCAGTAGGCGCGAGCCTGCTCGCGATGGCGTCGTATCAGTCACCACTTTCAGAGGATGACCCACCGCCATCGCGAGCAGGCCCACTCCTAAAGGGACGGTGTCAGCCACGCGCAGGCGATGTGTCTTTCACGTCAACTGGCACAGGTGCCATTTGCAGGTGCAGGCGCTCGCCGGTGTACGGCGAGTGCTTGCGTACCACCTCCATGTTCAGCTCGACGCCCAGGCCCGGCTCGGTGGACGGAATGATGTAGCCGTCCTCCCACTGCAACGGCTTGGTCAGTACCTCGGCGTGGAAGCCGCCCCAGGTCTCGATGCTTTCCTGAATCAGGAAGTTCGGGGTGCAGGTCGCCAGCTGGAAACTCGCCGCTGCGCCAATCGGCCCGTTGTACAAATGCGGGGCGATCTGCGCGTAGTAGGCCTCGGCCATGCTGGCGATTTTCTTGGCTTCGAGCAGGCCGCCACAGCGCGCCACGTTCATCTGCAGAATCGACGCACCGCCGGCCTGCAACAGCTTGAAGAATTCGTACTTGGTGGTCAGGCGCTCACCGGTCGCAATCGGGATGCTGGTCTTCGCCGCGACTTGCGCCATGGCTTCTTCCTGGCCTGGCGGCACCGGTTCTTCGAACCACAGCGGGTCGTACTTCTCCAGGCGCTTGGCCAGACGAATCGCCGACGACGGCACCATCTGCCCGTGAGTCCCGAACAGCAGGTCGCACTTATTGCCCACTGCTTCGCGGATCTTGCGGCAGAAGATTTCGCAGCGCTCCAGCACTTCCAGCGAAATCTGATGCCCGGAGTACGCGGTGTACGGGCCGGCCGGATCGAACTTCAGCGCGGTGAAGCCTTTGTTCATGTTTTCGACGGCGCACTCGGCCGCCAGGTCCGGGTCGTCGTAGTCGTATTCGCCACGGCTGTTGACCGGGTACAGGTAGGTGTAGGAGCGCAGACGCTCGTTGACCTTGCCGCCGAGCAACTCGTAAACCGGCTTGTTCACCGCTTTGCCGATGATGTCCCAGCAGGCCATTTCCAGACCACTGACCACCCCCATCATGGTCAAGTCGGGACGCTGGGTGAAACCGCTGGAATAGGCCTGACGGAAGAAGCGTTCGATATGGTGCGGATCCTGGTTGAGCAGATAGCGTTCGAACACGTCTTCGATGATCGGCAGCATGGCTTTCGGGCCGAAGGTTGCGGCGTAGATCTCGCCCACGCCTTCGATGCCGCAATCGGTCTTGAGCTTGACGAACAGCCAGTACATGCCGCCAACGTGCGGTGGCGGTACGGCGACGATATGGGTTTCAAGGGCGATGATTTTCATGTCAGGCACCTGCTTTATTTGAAGTTTTGCGATTGATTCGGGCGCGCAGGGCCACGGCAGCCAGGGTGCCGATCAGACCGATGGCGGCGATGTAGCCGAAGTACAGCTGGTAGCCGAGGGCGCCGGGGAAGTGCTCGGTGAGGTAGCCGTTGATCAACGGAATGAAGGCATCCGGCATGTAGCCGACCACCGAGACAATGCCGATGGCCAGGCCGGTGATGCGCAGCGGAATGTTGCAGCTGTCGAGGATCGCCCAGTAC
>NZ_QAIU01000141.1:1553-3486 GCF_003061205.1 Pseudomonas sp. HMWF006 | reverse complement strand
AATCCACCCAATCCGCCCAACCCGCCGGGCGCCGCCGAACCGCCGCCACTGGCCGAACCGCCACCCAACAGACCGCCCAGCAATCCACCCAGACCGCCACCGGCCGAAGCGTTTTCCTGTTGTCCCGCCGAGGCCTGGCCTCGCAGCAGTTGTTCGAGCAAATCGCTGGTGTTCATGACGTCATCCTCCGGCGTTGGTATTGGCCGCGTCTGGCAACGATAGACCGGTGCGGCCATTGCGCCAGCACCGTTTGGCCGACGCGCCATCCGCTGAATCATTTCGTCCCACGCATTTTTTGGCGGCCAGCTAAGATTCATGGCAGGTGAACCTTATCCCGGCCAGACCGGTCGATAGCTGCAACCCCGACCCGGTTTGCCGGCGCCCTTCTGAACGAGGGTGATAACCGGCTTGCTTCACTTTCTGGAGAACGCCCCCGTGATATCGACTCTACACATCGCCAGGCTCAAAGCATGGGGCGCCCATGGTTTTACCGCGACCGGCGTGGTCACCGCCTTCCTCGCCACCCTCGCCCTGCTGGAAAACCAGCCGACTCACTGCCTGATGTGGCTGGGCGTGGCGCTGATCGTCGACGGCCTCGACGGTGCGCTGGCACGCAAAGTCAACGTGCAATCGGTACTGCCGAGTTTCGACGGCTCGATCCTCGACCTGGTGATCGACTACCTGACGTACGTTTTCATCCCGGCCCTGTTCATCTATCGCTACATTCCGTTGCCGGACTACACCTTGCTGCTGACCGTGTCGCTGATTCTGGTGTCATCACTGTTCTGTTTCTGCAACGTCAACATGAAGAGCAAGGACAACTATTTCGTCGGTTTCCCCGCAGCGTGGAACGTGGTGGCGCTGTGTCTGTACATCATCGGCCCGGGGCCGTGGATCACGTTCCTCACCGTGATCGGCCTGGCGCTGTTGACGGTGACGCGAATGAAGTTCCTGCACCCGTTCCGCGTGCGCCGGTTCATGCCGATCAACATTGCGGTGACGGCGATCTGGCTGCTGTGCAGCCTGTCGCTGGTGCTCAACCATCCGCTGATCAACCCGCTGGTGATGGGGTTGTGGTTGCTGATGTCGGCGTACTTCCTGGGCATCTGCATCTGGCGCACGGCGCTGGAGTGGTTTGATCGGGCCCAGTTGAAATAGGCCATCCGCCGCAACACATCTCCCCTGCAGGCTCGCGCCTGCAGGGGATGTTCGCTTTTGCGTGATCAGCGTTTGGTGATCACCACCTCCAGATACTCGCTCGGCACCACCAGCGATGCCTCCCCCGCTCGATTCGAGCGGTTGAGCAAATCCGCCAGATCACTCTCCAGTGCCTGACCGCTCTCTGGCGGCAGCGCCGCGAAGGCCTTGTGCACCGGCCCGTACCAATGACGAAAGATGTCGATGAAATGCAGCGCCGAGCGATAACGGAAATTGAAGGTGCGCCGGGTTACTTGCACGACAAAATCGTGATCGTTGAAATGCGTATGCAGCCAGGCTTCGGTGCCCCAGTTTGCCGGCGGCTGGGCGACGGGCGGCGGTGGCAGATGGCGGCTGAGGGTCTTGAACATCTGGCCGACAAAACCTTCTGGGGTCCAGTTGGCCAGACCGATCCGTCCGCCCCGACGACAGACCCGCGCCAGTTCCGCGGCGGCCTGGGCCTGATCGGGTGCGAACATCACGCCGAAGGTCGACAGCACCGCGGCAAAACTGTCGTCGGCAAACGGCAAGGCTTCGGCATCGGCCACCTGAAAGGTCACGTCCAGATGTTCGGCCCGGGCGCGATCCTGGCCGCGTTCGAGCAAGGCCGCGACATAGTCGGTCGAGGTCACCAGACAGCCGCGCCGCGCCGCCGCCAGTGTGGCGTTGCCGTTGCCGGCGGCAACGTCCAGCACCTCCTCGTCGCAACGCAGGTCGCAGGCCTCGGCGAGGTTTT
>NZ_QAIU01000141.1:0-1543 GCF_003061205.1 Pseudomonas sp. HMWF006 | reverse complement strand
ATTTGCAAGGTGGTACCGATCACGGCGTAATCGCCGCTGGCCCAGGCGACTTTCTGGCGTTCTTTCAGGGCTGTCAGATCAATCGGGGTACTCATGGCGTCGAGCTCCACGGCAGGTTGAAGCCGACATCATTCGGCGGTCGTCGGATCGATGACCGTCATCACCCGCGCCACGCTGTTGGCCGGGAAACCACCCAGCCGGGCATGCTCGCGCACTTGCGCTTCATCGGGAGCGATGTACACGCAATAGACTTTGTCGGCGGTGACGTAGCTCTGCAGCCACTGCACTTGCGGCCCGAGTTCACGTAACGCCTGGCAGGATGTTTGCGACACGGCCTTGAGTTCTTCTTCCGACAGCTTTCCGGCTCCTGGAATCTCGCGTTCAATCACGAATTTCGGCATGGCAACCTCGCGTTCTTGTTATGTGGCAGGACCGGCAGTAGCCCTACTCAATCACTATCGCGCCGAGTCCCGCCGGCGTCCCTGCCGGTCGTCCGGCGAAGCGGAATTAACCCGGCTTTGCCGATGAGTGGCGTGAATCTGTTAAGCCGTTGTAACAGCTCCTGCCTCAGGCTGCGGGGGCTTTGGCCTCTTCCAGCAACTGGCGAATCATCTGCTCCTGCGCCTCGTAGCGACCTTCGCCGAAATGGCTGTAACGCACCTGCCCCTTGGCATCGATCAGGTAGTGCGCCGGCCAGTACTGATTATCGAAGTGACGCCAGATCGCGTAGTCATTGTCGATTGCCACCGGGTAGCTGATGCCGAGCTTGCGCACCTGCGCCTTGACGTTGTCGATGATGCGCTCATAGCCGTATTCCGGGGTGTGCACACCGATCACCACCAGGCCTTCCTTCTGGTACTTCTGCGCCCAGTCTTTGACGTAGGGCAAGGTGTGCTGGCAGTTGATGCAGTCGTAGGTCCAGAAATCCACCAGCACCACTTTGCCGCGCAGGGATTCGGCGCTCGGCTCCGGGGAGTTGAGCCATTGCACGGCGCCGGACAACGACGGCATCGCGCCCTTGCTGTCGTTCTGCATCGAGTCGGCGCGGACTTTGCTGACCAGGTAATCGACCACTTTCGGCACGTTTTCCAGCACGCTGTTTTCGACGCTGGCGACACCTTCGGAAGACGTCCCGGCCAGTAACGTCTTGTCTGCCCCGGTGGCAATCACCGCCGCCGCAGCCAACACGGCAACACCTGCCCCGCGACGAAACCAGCCCGTGAACGGGATCGACGGTTTCAGCCGGTTGACCAGCCCGCGCCCGGCGAAAATCAAAGTGCCCAGCGCCAACGCACTGCCTGCGCCATACGCCAGCAACAACAGGCTGGTGTGAGCGTTAGCGCCTTGCAGCATCGCCCCGGTGAGGATCACGCCAAGGATCGGACCGGCACACGGCGCCCACAGCAGTCCGGTGGCGACACCGAGCAGGATCGAGCCCGTCGACCCGGCCGTCTTGCGGTTGTCGGCATCAAGGCGATTGCCGAGCAGGACCAACGGCCGGGTCGACGGGCTCGATCCTGCTCGGTGTCGCCACCGGACTGCT
>NZ_QAIU01000140.1:0-5580 GCF_003061205.1 Pseudomonas sp. HMWF006 | reverse complement strand
GGACAACACCACCCGCTGCGCCAGGCGTGCAGCAACCCGCGGACTGTGGGTGACCATCAGTAGTGTGGTCGGCGTGTCGTCGAGCAGCTCCAGCAACAGACGCAGCACTTCATCGCTGGTGGCTTCGTCGAGGCTGCCGGTGGGCTCGTCGGCCAACAGCAATTTCGGCCGCGACGCCAGGGCCCGGGCCAGCGCGACCCGCTGCTGCTGGCCGCCCGACAACTGTTCGGGATAGCGCTTGAGCAACTCGCCCAGCCCCAGGCGCTGCACCAGATGCGCCTGCCAGTACGGATCATGGCGGCCGGCGAGGCGCGCCTGAAACGCCAGATTGTCCTCGACCCGCAGGCTGCCGATCAGGTTGAACTGCTGGAACACCAGACCGATCTCGGTGCGGCGCCAGTCGGCCAGTTGCGCTTCGTTCAGGGTTTCCAGCCGATGCGCGCCGCTGCGGATGCTGCCGCGATCAACCTTGTCGAGGCCGGCGATCAGGTGCAGCAAGGTGCTTTTGCCACTGCCGGACTCGCCCATCAGCGCCAGACTGCTGCCGGGCTCCAGGGTCAGGTCGATGCCTTGCAGCACCGGGAGCGGGCCTTGTGGGGTGAGGTAACTTTTGAAGACGCCTTGAACCTGAAGCATGCCGCCATCCGTTGGGTCAGTGTGGGGCAAGGATAGCGGATAGCAGCCTCTTCAGATCAGTGGTGTTTGCACGGGCCTCATCGCTGGCAAGCCAGCTCCCACAGTGTTTTTGGGTGTATTCAGTATTTGTGAACAACCTCAATCCCTGTGGGAGCTGGCTTGCCAGCGATGAGGCCCGCTGGCCCAACACAAATCTCACTGCCCGGTTGCCACACGGGTCGCCGCCTCCCCCGGTGTGACAATGGTGTTCAGATCAATATGCTTCCACTCAGGCTTGGCCCCCAGCCGCGCATTGAAGCGGTAGTTGAAGGTGAAATCGTCCGCCGTCGGCACCGTCAACGGCTTGCCATACACCGCCTCGATCCCCGTCAGGTCGTACCCCATCAACTGCAGCAGGGTCGGGAAAATGTTGTAGTGGCTGGAGCGGTCCTTGTTCACCGTCAGTGATTGCGCCCAGTCGGGCCCCTGCAACTGATCACCCTGAATCACCACCAGCGGCACCAGCCCCTCCTCCTCCACCGGGTCGCCGCCGCAGTGCGTATTGAGCCCGGGGTTACCGCGTTCATGCAGGTCCTGGCCGTGATCGGAGGTGTAGATCAGCAGCGCATTATTCAAGTTGGCCTGGGCAAACACCCGCGCGAAGAACTCGCCAACGTTCCAGAGAACCGTGTTCTTGTAGGCATTGCGGTACAGCGCCCAATCGTCCGGCTGGCCGTTGAAACCGTCGCGCTTGCCGGTGTCGGCCACTTCGGTGAACTGCCCGCGCGGCAGCGTCGGGCGATACGCCATGAACGCGTCGGGGTACTTGTCGTGCACCGGGAAATGCGCGCCGACCTTGTTGATCACCACCAACTCCGGCTGGTCATCGTTGAGCAACTCGATCAGCTTCGCGGCGGCGGCCATGTCGCGGTCACGCACGCTGGTCTGGTCAAACTGGACGAATTGGTCGATGTCCTTTTTCTCGCTGTCGGTCATCAGGTTCTGCAAGTTGCCGCTGGTGCGCTGGGCGTCGATGTACACCGTGCGCAGCCCGGCTTTTTTCGCGTACTGCCAGATCGACGGCAGGGTGCTGTTGATCCGCGTGTAATCGTCGCGAGTGCCGCCGTAGCGCAGGGTGACGTTGGTGTCGGCGCTGCAGTTGGCAATGGACGCGGCATAGCCGTAATTGAAGATGTCGACACCCGGATGCGCCTGCTTGAGGTTGCTGTGCACCCCGAACGGCGCGTTGATGTCCAGGTAATTGCCAGAGATGCTTTCGTCGATGATCAGCACGATGTCGTGGTTGACCGCCGTCGCGTTGCGCGCCAGCGTCACCGGTTCACGCGGGCCGACGGTGTTGTGCAGCGCTTCGTAGGCGAACAGGTTCAGATAGGCCAGCGGCGTGTACATGATCGGCAAGCCCCGCGCGCCCTCGCCAGGCCGCAGGAACAACACCGTACTCAACAGCAACACGCCACACACCGGCGCCGCCACGCGCAGCGCATTGGGCACCCTCAGCGCATGACGCGGCTTGAGCCCGATGCCGAACAACAACAGCAGGCCACTGAGCGCGCCATGAATGATCGCGTCGCGGTACTGGTAGGCGGCTTCCTGGATGAAGCCGCCGGAGTACACCAGGGAGACAAAGCTGCTGTAGCTCAGGTAATCCGCAGTGACCCGGGTATAGACATCAAAAAACACCGCCGAGACAAACAGTGTTATTGCGAATAAGTGGCGAATGAGCGCCTGACGAATATAAGCCGTTAGATATAACGCTAAAGTCAGCGCCAAAAACATCGCGCCAAAAATAAGCACAGCAAAACCGACACCGATAGCATTTAACCGATCAATGTAATATTCGCAATAAAGCAGCAGATAAATAATTAAAAGCAATTCTTTGGCATATCTGGACATGGCGATACCGGACGTGCAATACGGCAGAGAGTCAAAGGCTTGTCGGTCAAAATCTGACACTAGCACCCGGCCATCAAAGCGCAAGAATTGACTGTTTTTTTTAGAAAGCGTCAAAAAAACGATGACTCAAATCTGACACACACGAAACGCTACAAGCCTTTAAATTAGCGACTTACAACCGTCCATCGCTTATTTTGAATCTGAACAAATCTGCGAGAAATCAACAAATTCAATCGCAGCAATGACTTGATGGCCAATCGCCAAAAAACGCTCAAGTGTTATACACGTGCAACATGTCATTTTGCTGACACGCTTTCCAAACCCTGCGCTATACCCCTTTTACAGTCTTCTTCCGAACTTCTTCTTTTCGCTCTATCGAGGGTGCGCAGATGGACGTGAGCGTATTTGGCACGGGCTATGTTGGACTTATTCAAGCCGCCGCACTTGCAGATGTCGGTCATCGGGTTTTATGCGTAGATATTGACCCAAACAAGATTAAACAACTGCAACAAGCCGTGCCGCCCATCAGCGAACCGGGACTGTCGGGCACACTTGAAGAAAACATCAAGGCCGGCCGTCTGCTGTTCAGCACCCAGGCCAGCGATGCGGTCGAGCATGCCGAGCTGATTTTCATCGCCGTCGGCACGCCGGCCGATGAAGACGGTTCCGCCGACCTCAGCCACGTGCTCAACGTCGCCCGGCAGATCGCTTCGCACATGGAGGCCGATCGCACCCTGATCATCAAGTCCACGGTGCCGGTCGGTACGGCCGATCAGGTGCTGGCCACCGCCAACAGCGAACTGCTGCGTCGCGGCAAAAGCAATCTGGCCGTGCGCGTTGTCTCCAACCCCGAATTTCTCAAGGAAGGCAGCGCTCTTGCCGACTGCATGCGCCCCGACCGAATCATCGTCGGCACTCGCGATGACGTGGCTCGCGAGCAGATGAGCGAGCTGTACGCGCCATTCTGCCGCAATCACGAAAAACTCATGTTCATGGACAACCGCAGCGCCGAACTGACCAAGTACGCCGCCAACGCCATGCTCGCCACGCGCATCAGTTTCATGAACGAACTGGCCAACCTCACCGAACTGCTGGGCGCCGACATCGAAGCCGTGCGCAAAGGCATCGGCTCGGATCCACGCATTGGTTACCACTTCATCTATCCGGGCTGCGGCTTCGGTGGCTCATGCTTTCCCAAGGACCTGCGTGCCCTGCTGCACACCGCCGAACACAACGGCATGCCACTGAAACTGCTGCGCAGCGTCACCGACGTCAACGACAGCCAGCGCCACATCCTCTTCAGCAAACTCAAGGCGCAGTTTCCGCAAGGCCTGGCCGGCAAGTCCATCGCGATCTGGGGCCTGGCGTTCAAACCGAACACCGACGACATGCGCGAAGCACCCAGTCGTTACCTGATGGACGCGCTGTGGGCCGAAGGCGCCAGTGTGCAAGCCTATGATCCGGAAGCCATGTCCGAATGCCGGCGCCTTTACGGCTATCGCAACGACCTGCACCTGTGCGCCACCCGCGACGACACTCTGGAAGACGCCGATGCCTTGGTGATCTGCACCGAATGGAAAAACTTTCGCGTGGTGGACTTCGACCTGCTCGCGGAAAAACTGCGTTCGAAAGTCATCATCGACGGCCGCAACCTCTACAACCCGGAACACGTGGCCGCCGCCGGCCTTCATTACAGCGGCATCGGCCTGCGTCACATCGCACCGCAAGGGCTACGCCCATGAAAATCCTGGTCACCGGCGCAGCCGGCTTCATTGGCGCCCATTGCGTGTTGCGGCTGATGCGCGACGGGCATGCGGTGGTCGGCCTGGATAACTTCAACGGCTATTACGATCCGCAACTCAAACACGATCGCGTGCGATGGGTACGCGATCAAGTCGGGCATTTCCCGCTCGCGCGGATTGACCTGGCCGACGCCGCCGCGATTGAAGCGCTGTTTGTCCGCGAGCAACCGCAAGTGGTGATCCACCTCGCGGCGCAGGCCGGGGTGCGCTACTCGCTGGAAAACCCGAAGGCCTATCTGGACAGCAACCTCAGCGGCTTTTTGAACATTCTCGAAGGCTGCCGGCATCATCCGGTCGAGCACTTGATCTATGCCTCGTCGAGTTCGGTGTACGGCGCCAACCAGCACACCCCGTATTCGGTGCACGACGGCGTCAATCACCCGCTGTCGCTGTACGCCGCGACCAAAAAAGCCAACGAGCTGATGGCCCACAGTTACAGCCACCTGTTCGGTATTCCCAGCACCGGCCTGCGCTTTTTCACCGTTTACGGCCCCTGGGGTCGGCCCGACATGTCGCCGATCCAGTTCGCCCGCGCGATCACCGAAGGCACGCCGCTGAAACTGTTCAACTACGGCGAGCACCAACGGGATTTCACCTACATCGACGACATCATCGAAAGCATCGCGCGCCTCACCGACCATCCGCCGCACAACCACCCCGAGTGGGATCGCGAACATCCCGACGCGGGCAGCAGCATGGCGCCGTGGTGCCTGTTCAACATCGGCGGCCACCACCCGGTGGAGCTGAAAACCTACCTGGCGTTGATGGAAAAACACCTCGGTCAGAAAGCCATTGTCGAGCTCTTGCCCCTGCAACCGGGCGATGTGCTCAACACCTGTGCCGAGACCGACGATCTGGCCCAGGCCACCGGGTTCCAGCCCCGGATCGAGCTGGATGAGGGGCTGGGGCGTTTCATCGCCTGGTTCCGCGACTACTACCCCACTGCCTGTCGCCCACGCGCCGCTCGCGGCTGAACATCAGCGGAGGACCCCATGACTGGACATGAGCAAGGTGTACCGATCCAACAAATGCGCCGCGACAAGCGCATTGACCCCGAGCACCGGATGCGCCTCGATGCGGCGATTCATCGCCAGGGACGCGGCTGGTTCACGGGCCGCGAAGGCGGTCGTCCATGGCAACTGTCGCGCACCAATCGAGTGATGGCCTGCTTCGGCGCCCTGGCGATTCTGCTATTGATTTCGCCGCTGTTGGTCGGCCTGGCGCTGATCATCAAGTTCACCAGCCCGGG